>CABSMD010000247.1 GCA_902478725.1 uncultured Clostridia bacterium | reverse complement strand
ATGTGTATAAGAGACAGGTTGACGAGTTTGCGTTCTTTGTAGCGGCGGACGGCGACGACGCCAATCCCGGCACGATAGCAAAACCGTTCGCTACATTGGAACGGGCGAAACAGGCCGTGCGGGATGCAAAGGAAGGGATTACGGTTCCCATTACTGTCTATCTGCGGGAAGGGACCTATACGATCTCGAAGAGTGTTGCTTTTGACAGCGGTGATTCCGGAACCGAGCAGAGTCCGATCACCTATAAGGCGTATAACGGCGAAGAAGTGCGCTTTATTGGCGGAAAGCTTCTTCCCTCAACCAGTGTGGAGAAGGTAACGGATGAGGCCATCCTAGACAGGGTGATCGATCCCTATGCCAAAACCAAGCTGATGAAGATTGACTTGGGAGCGCAGGGGATCGGGGAGATTCCGGAGATCGTCGACTTCGGCTTTGGTTTAAGCGGCAATTACCGGCCCGTGGAGGTGTATTTCAACGGCGTTGCGCTTTCCTGGTCCTGCTGGCCGAACGACGGCTTTGTCAAAACCACCTCGGGGAAGGTAAATGGCGACGATTATAAGACCGCCCCCTTCACGCTCGGATATGAGGACAAAGCGGAAAGGACGAAGAAATGGTCGCCCGCCGCTTTGCAAAACCTTTATATCTGCGGCAATGTGGGCAACGATTTTGCCAGTGTGACCCATAAGGTAGCCAGTCTGGATCCAGACAATCAAACCGTCACCTCCGTGGGGCCGAGCTCCTATGCGGCGGAAGGAGGGCATAAAATCTTCTTTTTCAACCTGATCGAGGAGATCGACCAGCCGGGCGAATCCTATTTTGACCGTGAAGAGAAGGCGGTATACTTTTATCCGTATGACAACATGGAAAACGCGGAGATCGCCGTCTCTACCCTTGATGTGCCAATGATCAGCATGAACGGCACGAGCTTTGTTTCCTTTGACGGCATCCGTTTCGATACTTCCCGCACCAGGCTCATAGACGCGAAAGAGGTCAGTCATATTACGGTAAACAACTGTGAGCTGGCGCATACCTCCTACAATGCGATAAGCATAAGCGGGACGGATTGCGTGATCGAAAATTCCCACATCTATGACCTGGCGCGCGGCGGAATCACGATGTCCGGCGGGGACAGGGCGTCTCTTACGCCGTCCGGAAATGTCATCCGCAACAACCGGCTTCATAAGGCCGACCGGATTTATAGCGCCTATGTGCCGCTTATTTCGGCGAACAGCGTTGCGATGACGATAGAAAACAACGAGATTTATGACGGCAAGCACCAGCTCGTCGCCATGGACAATAACGACATCCAGTTCAATTACAACGAGGTCTATGACGGCGTCAACCACGCTTCCGACATGGCGGCGGTGTATTGGGGCAGAAACCCGAGCCTGCTGGGAATTGAGCTGAAATATAACTACTTCCATCATATTGGCAATGCTTACGGCGGCTATGGCCAGCAATCGATCTTTTGGGACGACGGATCGGCCGGTCCCTTGGTCTATGGCAATGTGTTCTACCGTGGAACGCTGACAGCCGATCAGGGTGGCACCACAAAAAATAACTCTTATCCGCTGAAAACCTTCGGCGGCCAGTTTTCGCAAGTCGAAAATAATATTATCGTCGATTCGCCGACGGCGTTTCGCTATACCCACTGGAACGACTGGTTCGAATGGGTCTACGATCTGGAAAGCAACGCCCGTCAGCACGATATCTGGAACAAACTCATATCGGTCGGCTTCGACAGCGATGTGTGGAAGGAGCATTACAAGGATACCCAATGGGCGTTTCTCCACCAGTATTTCAACCGGGAGGACAAACAGAAGCTTGACAGTCTGAGCGGGGAGGAGCAAAAAGCGTATATCGCCTCCCATAAGCAGCCGGACGCGACCAACGTTTTCAAGGGCAACGTGCTCGCCAAGGTCGAGGAAGTCGTCCAGGGTAGTGCGGTATTGGAGTCGGAAACCTATCGGATACCTGCCCGCGAGACCGAAACCTCATTTGTAGAATATGGAAAAAATTTCAAGTTAACCGACGCGGCGCTGACGAAGGTCAGGCAAACCATACCCGAATTTGAGAACATCCCGACGGAGAAGATCGGTTTGAAGCCGGTTGAACTGGACGGGAACACCACCTACGTCGGCGGACGTGTACCGTCCGTTTCCAACTTGAGACTGGCGTATGACCCAACCGCAGGCACGGCGGCAAAGGCAGTCTATGACTATACCGATCCGGACGGCGACCCGGAGGGCTATTCTACCATCAAGTGGTATGTTTCCGACAGCCTGGACGGGCAGTATAAGCAGATAGAGGATAAGCTGGGAGGCGAGCTGTATTTAGACGACAGTTATGTCGGCAAGTACATTCGTTATGAAATTACACCAAGCGATGATCGGATGCTTGAGGGTGAAACGAAGGCTTCGGAGGGCTTCCTGGTTGGAAAGGCCCAGACCCTGGAGCAGTTGATTTCCCAGGCTGAACAGATGAATGGCGCGGTAGAGGCGGGCAATGCGTTTGGTCAGGTGCCGCAGTCTCAGAAGGATGCTCTGGCGGCCGCCATCGCCGCTGCAAAAGCAGCGGAGGGAGGCGACAGCGAGGCGCTCAAGCAGGCGGAGGACGCCCTGCGCACAGCAATGGGAGCGTTCAAAAGCGCGATCGTCAAGCAAACCACCTTGCCTGCCGGCGGCACGGCGCGGGTAAACCAGTGGATGGACAGCGCGACGGTGGAGATTCCCGACGGCGGGTCTGTTGTAATGCCCAAAGGGGTGGCGTTGCCGGCAATCCGGATCAATAGCGTCATAACCATAGATGGTGTGAAGAAAGATACTTCGTTTGTTCTGTCCGAAGGTACGGTCATTGCAGGAAGCGGTGAGGCCAGGCTGTCGTTTTTCACCATCTCTTCTACGCCGAGCGTAACGGTAAGCAATGCCAAAAATATTACCGCTGCGGTGCTGTGCGATGAGAACATTACTTTTAGCAAGGCCGCGACCCTGCTTGTCAAGGGTGGCAAGGCAAAGCGGATCGCCACAATCAATAACGGTAAGCTGGTGACGGTTGGGGAAAAGACCAAGCCTGTCAGCCGGACGGATAGTGGGGAGAATGTCACACTAAACGCAACGTCCCTGCAAGAGCTGGTCTTCTATGACCGGGACGGGAACCAAACGCCTACGCCGACCGATTATCCATACTATCCTACCAGCCAGCCTTCTCAAAACGGCGGCTATGTAACCGGACCGGGTAACCCCATAGGGGTCAGTACGGCGGAGCCGGGCAATGCCGGCGGTTTTCAGGATATCATCGGACACTGGGCGCAGAACGATATTGAAACAATGGCGGCGAAGGGTATCGTAGCGGGTGTAACACCTACAACCTTCGAGCCAGAGCGTGCGGTTACCCGTGCGGAGTTTGCCACTCTGATGGTGAAAACGCTCAATATTGCAAGTGATACGCCTGCGGGGTTTGCCGATGCAGGCCCGAACGACTGGTTTTATCCTTACGTCAATGCGGCGGCCAACGCCGGGCTGATCGTTGGTTCGGATGGGTACTTCCGTCCCGACGATCGGATCACCCGTGAAGAAATGGCGGTAATCGTAGCAAAAGCGTATGTGTACGCAGGTAAGGAAGTTGCAAGTGGCGGGATTGATAAATTTGTGGACAAAGAAACGATAGCGCAGTGGGCGTATCTTGCCGTCGATACCGTGACAAGTGCGGGATTGATCGCAGGTATGACGCCGAATACCTTTGAGGCAGATTCCAGCGCCACCCGAGCGCAAGCGGTTGCCATACTGCGGCGGTTTCTGGACATCATTCGCTAAGCCTTCTCCATCTCCTTTTCATAGAGTAAACAAGACGGGCCCTTTTTGAGGGGTCCGTCTTGTCGTTTGCTGCCGGAAAACCGGCTTTTTTATTCCCCGAATCCGAATTTATAGTTTGCACTCTCTAACAAAATATGTTACAATGTAGGCAGCTTTGGTTTCAACAGGAAAGATTCTGCCGGTACAAATATTTTTTTCAAAGAAAGC
>CABSMD010000246.1 GCA_902478725.1 uncultured Clostridia bacterium | reverse complement strand
CCCGCCATACAGACCGCACCGGGCAGATTGAGGGAGGAGGCGAATACCTCCGGCGTCATGGAAAACGAAACCGAGCCATCCTCCGCTGTTTCAGGAAGTCCCGCGTTCGGCTTGGCGATCATTGGCACCGCCGCGTATTGTGCGGCTGATTCCAGCACCGCCGACATCTCAGCCGGACCCGCCGAACAGTTTAAGCCCACCGCGCTCACCCCCAGCGCAGACAGGGTAACGAGCGCCGTCGAAAGTGAGGTGCCTGACAGCGTCCTTCCGTTTGCCTCGACCGTCAGCGTGACCGCAACCGGCAGACGGCAGACCTCCTTTGCCGCCAGCACCGCCGCGCGCGCCTCGCGGATGTCCATCATCGTCTCAATGATGATATAGTCCACGCCCGCTTCCGCCAGTCCCTCGATCTGCGGCCGGAACAGCGAGAGCATTTCTTCCTGGCCCGTAGCGCCATATGGAACATGCATGAGCCCTGTCGGCCCGACCGATCCCGCGACACAGGAAGCGCCCACCTGCTTTGACAAGGTGGCAAGCTCAAAATTCAGCTTTTTAACATCACAATCCATCCCAAACTTTTTAAGCCGCGCACCGTTGCCTCCAAAAGTACAACTGTACACCACATCCGACCCTGCCGCCACATAACCGGCCTGCACCCTTTGTATCGCTTCGGGATGCCCGAGTACCCATCCTTCCACCGAACAGCCCGCAGGCAGGCCCTCATTTGCGAGCGCCGTACCGGTCGCGCCATCCAGGATCAAAAATCGTTCCGTTTCTATTGTAAACGGATTCATCCGCATCGCCTCCTTTGGTATCTCTATTATAATGTAAAAATTTAAAAATTACAAATTAATATCATGAAAAAACATTGTTTTTTGAAATAGAATATAATATAATATCTAAAAACAAAATAAAACGAGCTTTCACTATGAGATTCAGACAAATACACCTCGATTTTCATACCTCTGAGGCAGTTGAAGGGATTGGTTCCCAGTTCTCCAAGGAAAATTTCCAGGAGATGCTCAAGCTCGGGCATGTCGATTCGATCACCGTTTTTTCAAAATGCCACCACGGCTGGTCGTACCACCCGACCAAGGCAAACCAGACACATCCCCACCTCTCCTTTGACCTGCTGCGTGCCCAGATCGATGCGGCACATGAGATCGGGGTCAAAACGCCGGTATACATATCCGCTGGGCTGGACGAAAAATACGCGCTGGACCACGCAGACTGGCTGCTGCGCAACGAGGATCAGTCTACCACCTGGGTGAAGGATTTTTTACATCCGGGTTACCATGCCTTCTGCTTTAACTCCCCCTATCTGGATAAACTATTGGAGCACATCGCCGAGGTGGTGGAAAACTACGATGCGGACGGCATCTTTTTGGACATTGTAGGCGTGAAGGACTGTTACTGCGCAAATTGCATGAAAACCCTACGCGCCGAAGGCAAGGACCCCAACAACAAGGCGCATATACACGAGTTGGCCGAACGGGTTTATAAAAATTACTTACAGCGGGTGGAAGAGACCATCCACAGCCGCAAGCCGGATATGCCGATCTTCCATAACGGCGGGCACATCATCAAGGGCCGCCGCGACCTGGCAACCGCCAACACACATTTGGAGCTGGAATCCCTGCCCACCGGCGGCTGGGGATACGACCATTTCCCGTTGTCGGCACGCTATGTGCAGGGGTTAGGGATGGAATTCCTGGGAATGACCGGGAAGTTCCACCAGTCCTGGGGGGAATTCGGCGGGTACAAGCACCCCAATGCGCTCAAATACGAGGTATCGCTCGCAGCCGCCAACGGCGCAAAGTGCTCGATCGGCGACCAGCTTTCCCCAACAGGTAAGATGGACGAGGCAACCTATGCCCTCATTGGCGAGGCGTATTCCTACTTAGAACAGATCGAGCCGTGGTGTGACCATGTGACCAGCGTGGCCGACGTGGCGCTGCTCTCCTGTGAGGCGATCCTGCGCACCCGCCCGGACACCGATGTAAACACCCGCCATTTCGGCGGCGACATCGGCTGTGTGAGGATGATGCTGGAGGAAAAAATCCTGTTTGACCTGATCGACATCGAATCTGATTTTTCCAAATACAAGGTCATTATTCTGCCAGACGTGGCACGGGTGGACGATAGGTTCACCGGCAAGCTGAAGGCATTTGTGGCAAATGGCGGTAAGGTGCTGGCAAGCGATACCTCCGGCCTGGATGAAAACGATCAATTCCAGTTTGATTTTGGCTGCAAGTTTGCTGGGCCGCACGGCTACCAGCCAACCTATTTCCGCCCCGGTTTTGCGCTGAAATCCCTGCGCAACGCGGCGTTTGTGGAGTATCAGGAGGCCTACACGGTCAAGGAGAACGGCGGCGAGGTCGCCGGCTGGCTGCAACGCCCCTACTTTAACCGCGAGCTGGCGCATTTCTGCTCCCACCGCCATACCCCCTGCACCAATGAAAACACATCGCCGGGTATCGTGTTCGGCGGCGACGGCGCATACATTGCCTGGAATATTTTTACCGATTACACCGAGGTCGGCAGCCTGTATTCCAAGGAAGTGTTCTCCTACGTCATCAACCAGCTTTTAGACGGGAAGAAAACGATGTCGGTTAACCTGCCCGCCCAGGGAGTCACGACCATACAGGAGCAGAAGGACAACTATGTGGTACATCTTCTGTATGCAAATCCTGTCAAACGCGGTAAGAATGTGGAAATCATCGAGGATCTGGTTCCCATCCGGGACACCCATGTCAGCCTGCGGCTTCCCAAGGCGGTCAAACGCGCCTACCTCGCGCCGCAAAACATTGAAATACCGCTGACACAGGCAGACGGTACACTCGAATGCGATATTGATGAATTTACCTGCCACCAGATGATCGTTCTGGAGAAATAACAAGTATCAACGCCGGAAGTTATTGCTTCCGGCGTTTTTTATTCTCTAATTTTACAATTATTTTCAATTGAAATCTGCCCAAAACCATGTTATACTGGCGTCCAAGGGGTGATAAAAATGAAAACACGGGTTTTACTCTTATGTTTACTGATTCTGAGTATGCTGGCTATGCCGGTTTTGGCGGCCGACAATGTAACGGTCACCGTCGACGGGACAAGGCTTACCTTTGACCAGCCGCCGATGATTGAAAACGACAGGACGCTGGTACCCGTCCGGGCAATCTTTGAGTCTCTGGGCGCGACGGTTGATTGGGAGCCCTCGACCGAAACGGTTGCCGCCTACAAGGGAAGCAATCATGTGGTGCTGCGGATCGGCTCCCAAACAATGGTTCAGGATGGGAAAACGGTCTGGCTGGATGTGCCGCCGCGCATTGTGGGAAGCAGGACGCTGGTGCCGCTGCGCGCGGTCAGTGAGGCGTTTGGCGCACAAGTGGAATGGATCGCTGAAACCCAGGCGGTGGTGATTACCACCGGACAGGCCGGGACGGATTCAAAACCTGAAACCACGCCGAACCCGGACACTAAGCCGGAGGTGACACCCAAACCGGAACCTACCCCGGATACCAAGCCGGAAGAAACGCCGGATATCGGTGAAAACGATTATGAAAAGCAAGTGCTCACACTGGTCAATCAGGAACGGGCAAAGCAGGGCTTGCAGCCCCTATCCTGGAATGCCAAACTCGCCGCGGTCGCGCGTGCGCACAGCGCGGACATGAGCGCCAGAAACTATATGTCACACACGAATCCGGACGGGCTGTCTCCATTTGACCGGATCAAAAACAGCGGGATCAGCTACACCAGGGTTGCCGAAAACATCGCGGCAGGTCAGAGGACACCGGAGGCCGTTATGGAAAGCTGGATGAATTCGGATGGACACCGACAGAACATTTTAAATCCCAACCTTACTGAACTCGGCGTCGGGTTCTATCAAGGGAGCACGGGATACAAATACTACTGGACGCAGTGTTTCATAACGCCATAATGAAAGCAATACCCGATGCCACAAGCAATATTATAGTCAAGACCACCAGTAAACTGGTGGCTTGCACAGCCCCTATAAGGGGCTATTACA
>CABSMD010000245.1 GCA_902478725.1 uncultured Clostridia bacterium | reverse complement strand
CATCAAAGCCTTGCCGTCTGCTTTATTGCCTGCTATCATCCCGGCTACCGTCATAATCCGTTCGACATCGTGAGAACCCAGCAGGTTGACCGCTGCGTAGAAATTACGCTTTGGATAATTCTCCATTTGCTCGTTGAAGCGGTCACAAAGAATATATGCCGAAATTCTGTTTTGGAAAAAGTCCAGCAGGTTGGTGCGGAAGGGATAGTTGGTTGTGCTGTCCAGCTCGCATTTGGTAAAATACTGCTTTTGTTCGCCATAGCTTTCCTTGTTGGAGGCGTCTTCCCAGACCTCACCGATCATGACCGATTCGGAGTCAATGCTGCGGCATTCCTTCCGCAAGACCTCTAAAAATGTATCGGGCAGTTCGTCAGCAACATCCAGCCGCCAGCCGCTGATTCCGGTTTTCATCCACTTTTTCACAATGCTGTTTTCGCCGGTTACCATATAGTCCAGATAAGAAGGGTCAAGCTCATTTACCATCGGCAGATCATCGACGCCCCACCAGCAAAGATACCTGCCATCTTCGAAGAAGGTATACCAATTTCGGTAGGGGGAGTCTGGATGGTGATACGCGCCGTTGCCATATACATCATTGCGGTCAAAATAGAGGCTGTGCTGGCCGGTATGATTGAAAACGCCGTCCAAAACCAGGCGGATCCCTTGTGCTTTTGCCGCCTCTATCAGAGCTGACAGGGCATCGTCCCCGCCCAGCATGGGATCGACACGGCTGTAATCGGCTGTGTCGTAACGGTGGTTGCTTCGTGAGAAAAAGATGGGATTCAGATAAATGACATTTACACCCAGGCTTTTAATGTAAGACAGTTTCTCCATTACGCCATACAGGTTACCGCCATAAAAATCCCAGCGGGCAATCCGCTGCTTTTCATCCTTGATATACATGGGAAGGTCGTTCCAGACGCCATATAGAAAGCTGTTCGGCTTTGGATTCAATACCTCTCCGCTGCAGCAAAAACGGTCGGGAAATATTTGATAGAGAATGGATTGGTAGAACCATTCAGGTACCGGCTCGGTATCTTCAAAGACAGTTAGCTGATAGGGGAGAGTGCTGCCAATTGAACCGATGCCGGAGTGCTCGGGATGCTTGCCATAGCTGACAGTTTCGTGCTTGTACTGGATGAAAAAAGAGTAAAATACCAACCCTCCTTCCAAAGGCGCGGTGTATTCCCAAAAAAATGTATTCCTGTTTTCCCGTACCAGGGGAATCTGTTGTCCATTTATTTGCAAATAAACACCAATAGGGTCATCCTCCGCAAAGATACGGAAGATGACCCTGGCCCCGCAGGGGACTGCTCCAAATGGAGCTTTACATAACTCATTTTGGGAATCGTAATAAATCCTGTCCATGCTTGACTCCTATTGCTTACCTTTATTTAACTTGCATCCTGCTTATTCGTGTACCTCAAACGGCGGCACATGCCAGATTTCTGAGGCATACTGGCGAATGGTATTGTCACTTGAGAAAATACCGGATTTGGCAATATTAATAAGAGATGCCCTGCGCCACCGGGTAGTATCTCGATAGAAAGCATCTATCTTCTGTTCCGCTTTGTAAAACGCGTCAAAATCCTTCAGCACAAAAAACTGGTCGTTGCAGTTAATCAGGTCATAGATAATCTCGGAAAACTCATTGCCGGGCACTCCGAAAAAGCCGTTTTGCAGTTGCGACAGGGCGAGCGATAGGCGGGGGTCACCTGCGATCACATCCTGCGCGCGGTAATCCTTTGCATGGTTGATTACCTCATCTGAGGTCAGGCCGAAGATCACGATGTTATCCGGCCCGACGGCGTTGCTGATCTCCACGTTTGCGCCGTCCATAGTGGCTAAGGTGATTGCGCCGTTCATCATCAGCTTCATGTTGCCGGTGCCGGACGCCTCCTTAGAGGCGGTTGAAATCTGTAAGCTGACATCGGCGGCGGGGATAATCTTTTCCGCCAGATCGACGTTATAGTTTTCCAAAAATACGATTTTCAGCTTGTTCTGAATCGAGATGTCGTTATTGACCTTTTCCGCTACAGCGTTGATCAGCTTGATTGTTGCCTTTGCCAGCCGATAAGAGGGATACGCCTTCGCGCCATAGATAAACACCTTTGGCGGAATATCGAGCATGGGATTTTGTTTCAGCTCGTTATACAGCACAATGGCGTAGAGGATGCTCAACAGCTGGCGTTTATAGGCGTGCAGCCGCTTGATCTGCACGTTGAAGATGGCGTTTGCGTCTACGTTGACCCCGCAGGTCTCGCGGATATAATCAGCCAGCCTGACCTTGTTGCCATGCTTGATCTCAGCCAGCCTTGCGCAGACTGCCTCATCGTCGGCAAAGCTTAGCAGCTGTTCTAACTGGTTGGTATCCGAACCCCAGCCGTTCCCAATTTTTTCGGTGATGAAACCGGCCAGTGCAGGGTTCGCGCTGATCAGCCAGCGGCGGTGTGTGATGCCGTTGGTTTTGTTATTAAACTTTTCCGGATAGATTTCGTAAAAGTTTTTCAGCTCTTTGTTCTTGAGAATCTCAGTGTGCAGCCAGGCTACGCCGTTGACGCTGTAGCCGCCCACGATCGCAAGGTGGGCCATGCGCACCTTGCCGCCTGCAATGACCGCCATCTCCTCAACACGCTGCTGATTTCCCGGAAAACGGGCGCCAAGCTCGGCGCGAAAGCGGCGGTCGATCTCCTCGATAATCATATAAACGCGGGGAACAACCGATTTAACCAGGGAGACATCCCATTTCTCCAACGCTTCAGCCATGATGGTGTGATTGGTATAAGCGACGGTTTGCGTCGTGATCGACCACGCCTCATCCCATTCAATGTGTTCCTCGTCCATCAGAATTCGCATGAGCTCTGCAACCGCCATGGCCGGGTGGGTGTCGTTGATCTGAATCGCTACATACTCGTGCAGGCGGTTGACCGCAAGCCCCATGCGTTTGTGTTTGTTGACGATCGACTGGCAGCCGGCGCTCACAAAAAAGTATTCCTGGCGCAGCCGCAGGCGTTTGCCGTTTTCGTTGGAATCGTCGGGATAGAGGGCGTAGGATATAAACTCGGTGTTGTATTTTTTCTCGACCGATTTTGCATAATCACCTCTGGAAAAGGTGGAATAGTCAAAGGTATCGTCGTCAATCACCTCCGCCTTCCACAGCCGCAGGGCGTTGACGTTATGGTTATGATAGCCGATGATCGGGGTGTCATAGGGAACGGCGCGGACATGCTCATAGTCGGTGAAGGTGATTTTGTACTTGCCGTTTTCTCCCCATACGCTTACGTGGCCGCCGAACTTGACGGTTACCGACTCATCCTCCCGTCGAACCTCCCACACATCCTCGTTTTTCAGCCAGTCATCGGACAATTCCACCTGATAGCCGTCTACGATTTTTTGACGGAACAGGCCATAGCGGTAGCGAATCCCCATTCCAATAGCCGGAATGCAGGTCGCGCTCATCGAATCCATAAAGCAGGCGGCCAGGCGGCCCAGACCACCATTTCCCAGGCCCTGCTCCAACTCCATTTCCTCCAGATCACGCAGGCTGATGCCAAGCTCCTCCAGAGCAGCCATGCATTGCTCACGAATGCCGAGATTAATCAGGTTAACGTTTAAAAACTTACCGGTCAGGAATTCCAGTGAGAAATAATACACCTGTTTAACCATGTGCCGGGAAAACTGCTGCTTGGAATTCTTCCAGTCCTGTGAAATATAATCCTTTATGACATGTCCAAGTGCGGTATATTGCTGGAGCTTTGAGGCCTCGCGCACCTCCTTTGCATAAAGGGAGATGAGCTTATTTTTAAAATCCTGTTCAATTCTTTCTTTGGTGATCAATCTATTACCTCCGTTTCTTTTGCTGTATTCATCCTATGATGACAACGGGAGTCTCGTTCCAGGCTTGAAAGGTCTGTATCTATGCAGTCAGGCTCTGATACAGTTCGATGTATTCCGAAACAGAATTCTGAAAGCTAAAGTTAGATTTCATCGCGTTCATCATAATCCGCATCCAAACGCCTGGCTGCTGATAGAT
>CABSMD010000244.1 GCA_902478725.1 uncultured Clostridia bacterium | reverse complement strand
TATTGATTTTGCGAAGCTGGGAGAACTGATCGAATATCAGATTGAAAACGAAACCGATGCTATCATCATTTGCGGCACTACCGGCGAGGCTTCCACCATGCCGGATGAGGAGCATAAAGCCGCCATCAAATATACGGTGGAAAAAACCGCGCACCGAGTTCCGGTCATCGCGGGGGTTGGCAGCAACGATACGGCACACTGTGTGGAGCTTTGCAAGTATGCCCAAAGCGCAGGGGCGGACGCTCTGTTGGTGGTTACGCCATACTATAACAAAACCAGCCAGCACGGGTTGGTCGCGCATTACCAGTACATCGCCTCCCGTGTCAATATCCCGATTATTTTGTACAACGTTCCATCCCGTACCGGGCTCAATATCACGCCGCAAACACTGATAGAGCTTGCAAAAATCGAAAACATCGTGGCGATTAAGGAGGCCAGTGGGAATATCGCACAGGTCGCGCAGATGGCGCACCTTTGCGGGGATGCGATCGATATCTACTCCGGCAACGACGACATGATCGTGCCGGTGCTGTCTCTCGGCGGCAAAGGGGTCATTTCAGTCGTCGCCAACATCGCTCCGAAGCAGACCCATGCCCTTTGCCAGGCATACCTGGACGGGAATACCAAAGAAGCGCTGCGGCTGCAGCTTGAAATGATGGAGCTGATCGGTGCACTCTTTACAGAGGTCAATCCCGTACCGGTCAAAACGGCAATGAACCTGCTCGGCATGAATGTGGGACAATTGCGTATGCCGCTTTACCCAATGCTGGACAAAAATTTACAAACCCTAAAGACTGCTTTGCTGAATTATGGCTTTACCCTCAGCGAATAGCGGATAAAGGAGATCATACGAATGACAAAGATAATTATCAATGGCGCAGGAGGTAAAATGGGGCGCGTGATTGCCCAAACGATTGAGGAAATGGAGAACTGTGAGGTTATCTGCGGATTCGATATCAAGCCGCCCTCTATCTCCTCCTTCCCCGTCTATACCGATTATAAGGAATTCTCCGGTAAAGGGGATGTGATTATAGACTTTTCCCATCCCGCCTCACTGACAGGCATCTTAGGTTACGCCATAAGCACGAAGACGCCGATTGTGGTGGCAACGACAGGGCTCTCCGTGGATCAGCGCCGCGAGATGAAGGAGGCTTCCAAAGAAGTACCCGTCTTTTTCTCCGCCAATATGTCGCTGGGGGTCAACCTCCTGATCGATCTTGTGTGCAAAGCGGCGATGGTATTGGAGGATAACTATGATATTGAAATCATAGAACGGCACCATAACCAGAAGATAGACGCCCCCAGCGGTACCGCGCTTGCCATTGCGGATGCGCTGAATGAACAATCGGAAAAGGGGTATGAATATATCTACGACCGGCATTCGCAGAGGAGAAAACGTTCCCGTGAAGAGCTTGGCATCCATGCCATTCGCGGTGGGACGATTGTAGGAGACCATACTGTTTTGTTTGCGGGCAAGGACGAGGTGATTGAAATCAAGCATTCCGCCGCGTCCAAAGAGGTGTTCGCTACCGGTTCGATCCGTGCGGCGCTGTTCTTGTGTAACCAGAATCCGGGTATGTATAATATGAAGGACCTAGTGAACGGTTGAAACCATGGCGCCCTTATATGATTGAGAAAAGAGGGGTATTATGCAAATTTCCGTCTGTACCGACATCTTATTCAGTGGAGTTCGTACACCCGACGCGATTCAAGCCGTAAAGTCCTGCGGCATACGCGCAGTAGAGTTTTGGAGCTGGTGGGATAAGGATATCGATGCGATTGACCGCGCGCGGCGGGAGACAGGCGTGGAGATTGCCGCGTTTTGCACCAAATCAAACGCTCTTACGGATGCTTCCCGTCATGGCGAATACAAAGCAGCCCTTGCCGAAACCATCGCCGTGGCAAAAAAACTGGATTGTAAAAGGCTTATCAGTCAGGTTGGGAACGATACCGGCAGGCCGGCAAGCGAGCAAACTCAAAACATCATTAAGGGACTAAGAAACTGTGCCCCTCTTTTGGAGGAGGCCGGCATGACTTTGGTAATCGAACCCCTCAATACAAGAGTGGATCATACCGGCTATTTTCTGTGGTCGTCAGAGGAAGGCGTGGCTATCGTCAATGCGGTTGACAGCCCTTGCGTCAAGCTTCTGTTCGATCTATATCACCAGCAGATCATGGAAGGGGATATTATCCGCAGGAGCGTTTCCATGATCGACCAGATCGGACATTTCCATGCGGCCGGAAACCCGGGCAGACATGAGCTTACCGTTGGTGAGATCAATTATGAAGCCGTGTTTGATGCGTTGCACAAAAATGGATATAGCGGTTATATCGGTTTTGAATACCTGCCTTTAGACCGCGTTGAGGATGGACTGACAGCTTGGGTTGGCAAAGACTGTTTTAAATAAGATTGAAAAGGAGAGTCGTTATGATTGACCATTCTGAAAATATTACCTTAATCACCATGCGTAATATCCCGAATCAGATGGAGCTGATTGCGGAAGTATTCCGTTGCATGTCGGATAAAGGTATCAATGTGGATATGATTACCCAGACACAGGCGTATAAAAATAAAGTTGACCTGTCATTTACGGTAGAGGATGATGACCTCCCTGCCGTAATCGAAGCGTTAAGCGTGTTCAAAAAGGACGGAATTGTGATTGATATCTTGTCCAATTGTTCAAAAATTGTTTATATCGATGAGAAAATGTGCGTCACGCCCGGTTATGGCGCAAAAATATTCACACTGCTGGCCAATAAGAGAATTGAAGCGCTGATCATAACCACATCGGTCACCGATATCTCGGTTTTGCTTGAAGGGGACGATTTGGAACCTGCCATAGAAGCCTTAACCGAATAAAAACCGCCCTGTTCCGGAGTACTGGAGCAGGGCGGTCTTTTGCAATACAGTTTGTTGATTCTATTGATCTTCCTCATTCCGTATGAAAGCAGAGACTGCACGGACCGTATCCATTCATCATTGCTTCTTTGCGGTCAATGGCTTGTGTGCTGTATTTCAGATAGGGACACCCTTGTCTGTGATATTTTGTTCCCGTCTTTGTTATGTAAACTATTTCTTCCTGGAAGCCGCCTTGGCTGCTCTCACCGGAGAAATTATGGGGATCCGGTGAGAGCAATGGGGATGACTCATGTGGCGGCATCGCATAATAGGAATCAGCTCTTTTCACAGTATCGATCGAAATATTCTGTCCGTCTGTTTTCATGATGATATTACCGACAATATCGGTACGATAAACCTGAACCTTGTTTTGCTCCAATGTATCAAGGGTTAATTGTTCCGGGGAACCATACTGGTTTCCGCATGAAATCACTGCATAACGAGGCATAACCTGTTCTACGAACTCCAGTGTCGAGGCGTGGGAGGCCCCGTGTTGCCCGATCTTGATGACATCCGCCCGGGTATCTTCTGCATTTTTTAAAATCTGCTTCTCGGCTTTTGCTCCCGTGTCTCCCAAAAACAAAAATTTTGTATCTTTGTATCTCATCTTTATTACGGCCGGGGAATCGTTACCGTCAGCCTCGCAAGGGGATAAAAATATAATATCTAAATTACTGGAATCTTCAAGCACGACTCCCCTTTCCGCCTTGCGCACCGGAATGTTGTTTTGTATCAAGTATTGCGCCATATCGAGATAAGCATCTGTCGACGCGCGCTGATCGGGCATATAGATCCGGTCGAGTTCAAAATTTTCAAATACTGTCCGCATCCCACCGATGTGATCATCATCGGGATACGTCATGACAATGTAATCCAGCTTTGTAATATCCTTTGATCTGATAAAATCAACAACAAACTGGCCTTGATCCTCCCCGCCCGCATCTATCAGCATGGTTTTATGATCCGGCAATTGGAGCAAAACACAATTTCCTTGCGAGACGTCCAAAAAGTTAATGCAAACAAATTCACGGTCGGGGGTATCTTTACAACCATTAATACCGAGCAATAAAATAAGAATAATAAGCAGCTCGGAAACAATTTTTCTTTTCCGCCCCATCTGCCTCTTTCTCCCTCTCGCATTTTAACTACAA
>CABSMD010000243.1 GCA_902478725.1 uncultured Clostridia bacterium | reverse complement strand
TCGTGGGCTCGGAGATGTGTATAAGAGACAGTACTTACCATGTCTGCCGTGAAAAGATATTCTGCGGCGACCGGGAATTTGCATAAAGGCTATTTTAGGGCCTGTCCGCTTTGGATTGGCGGACGGGTAATCGGCCATAGCTTATTGTTACATGGGAGGAATTATTTACCTTGATTTAAATAGAAAGAGGTGGTTCGATGAAAGGAATCAAGAGTCAGGAAATTGCGCGGGGCGTAACGCTTTACCATATCCCTGCCGACCGCTTTAAAACAACCGGCATCACGGTCAATCTGTACCGTCCCCTGTCCTCGGCGGAGGCGACCAAGAACGCCTTTTTGCCGCGGGTGCTCAAGTGCGGCTGCGAGGGCTACGACGCGCCTCATAAGCTTAACCGCGCGCTGGAGAACCTTTACGGCGCGACGCTTACGGCGGGGGTCAACAAAAAGGGGGAGGCCACGGCGCTGACCTTCCGCATGGAATATGTCGCGGGCCGGTATTTAGACGACCCGGGTATCGATGAAAAGGCGTTGTCTTTGCTGTGCGACGTGATCTTACGCCCAGCGCTGGAAAACGGGATGTTTATGCGCGAGTATGTGTCGCTGGAACGGGAAAACCTCAAAAATATCATTGAGGGGCGGATCAACGACAAGCGCGAATACGCCCAGTGGCGCTGCTATGAGGAGATGTGTAAGGGCGAGGCCTATGGCGTTTCGGAATACGGTGACGTGGCCCACCTGGCGTCCCTCTCCGACGCGGCGCTGTATGCGCACTATCAGGATATCCTATCGAGCAAGGTGGATGTGTTCGTCTGCGGCGAGGCGGACATGGACATGGTCAGCCGTGTGATCGGGCAGCGGTTTTCCGGCGCGGGCACGGACAAGTACCCTTCCACCCAGATCATCTCGGAGGTAGGAGAGGTTAAGCATGTGACCGACGAACTGGACGTGGAGCAGGGCAAGCTGTCGCTGGGTTTTCGCACCGGGATCGCGCCGACGGATGAACGCTACTACGCGCTGGCGCTGTACAACAGCATTTTGGGCAGCGGCGCGCACTCAAAGCTGTTCAACAACGTGCGCGAAAAGCTGAGCCTGGCGTATTACGTCTTTTCACGGCTGGAACGCTTCAAGGGCGCGATGATCATTGGCTCCGGGATTGAGATTCCCAGCTTCCAGGCGGCTTATGACGAGATCATGGTGCAGATGGAGGCGCTCGGACGCGGCGAGATCACCGGCGCGGAGCTTACGGCGGCCAAAAATTCGATGAAGAACATGATCCAATCCCTTGCGGACGCGCCGCGCTTGTTGCAGGATTATTACCTGGGCCAGCTCATGGCGGGCACCGACGACGACCTGACGGATTTTGTCCAAAAGATCGAGGCGGTCACACCGGAGCAGGTGGTTGAGGTTTCTAAGAATATCCGGCTGGATACCGTTTATTTCCTCAAGAACAAGGGGGTGACTTCGCATGAATAAGCTTTACTGCAAGGAATTGGATGAGACGTTATACCACCAGAAGCACAAAAGCGGGCTGACGGTCTACGTGTTGCCAAAACGGGGATATTCCAAGAGCTACGCGCTGTTTGCCACCCGCTTTGGGTCGATCGATACCGCGTTTACCGACCCGCAGACCGGCGAACGGGTGCTGGTGCCCGACGGGGTCGCGCACTTTTTGGAGCACAAGATGTTTGAACAGCCCGACGGCGGCAACGTATTTGACCGTTTTGCCGAGACCGGCGCGGATGCAAACGCCTTTACCAGTTTTAATATGACGGGCTACCTCTTCTCCTGCACGGGAGAGTTTTACAAAAACCTCGAGATTTTGCTCGATTATGTGCAGGAACCGTATTTTACCGACGAAAACGTCGATAAGGAGCAGGGGATCATCGGGCAGGAGATCCGGATGTACCAGGACGACCCGAACTGGCGTTCCTACTTTAACCTGTTTCTTGGATTGTATCAGAAAAACACCGTCAACCGTGACATCGCGGGGACGATTGAGAGCATCGCGACCATCGACAAGGAGCTTTTGTACAAATGCTACCGAACCTTCTACCATCCCTCCAACATGGTGCTGTTCTGCGTGGGGGACGTTGACCCGGAACAGGCGTTCGCGGTGACCGACCGGATGATCCGCCCCGACAAGCTCGACATTGGAGAGATCCGGCGGTTTTACCCGGAGGAGC
This sequence comes from uncultured Clostridia bacterium, assembly GCA_902478725.1. Lineage (GTDB taxonomy): Bacteria > Bacillota > Clostridia > HGM11514 > HGM11514 > CABSMD01. The sequence goes on along the minus strand of CABSMD010000243.1, from coordinate 1,872 downwards.
CGGAGGGGACCGCAAAGGAGCGGGTGGAACAAAACCTCGCGGTCGCGCAGCCCCTCTTCTTTGTCGGCTTTAAGGACAACGAAACCGGACTGTCCGGCGAGGCGCTGCTTAAAAAGGAGATTACCACCTCGGTTCTTTTGGAGGCGGCGGCCGGCAAAAGCTCGCCGCTTTACCAAAAGCTCTATGAGCAGGGGCTGGTGAACAACCGCTTTGGCTTTGAAAATACCGCCGAGCTGCAATATGGCTATGTGGCTCTCGGCGGCGAGTCGCCCGACCCCGACCGGGTAGCGGAGATTATCTGCAAAGAATTTGAGATTCTGGCCCAGAACGGGCTGGAGGACGAGGCGTATGAACGCGCGCGGCGGGTTATTTTCGGCGATTATGTCAGGAGCTTTGACAGCGTGGACAATATTGCCCAGAATTTTGTCAGCTATCTGTTCAAGGATGTGAACCTGTTTGACTATGTCAGGGTATTCCATGAAATCACACGGCAGGAGGCGGACGAACGCCTAAAGGACTTGTTCCAAAAGAAAAACATGTCGCTTTCGGTGGTGCGGACGAAATAGAGGATTGTAACACGTGCCCTGCTGAGGCGCGGGTAACGATTGTGCATCATTTTTTACAATGGGGACAAGAAAGATAAAGAGAAAAAAGGGGTTGAACGCTCATGGGAGGTTATGTAGGGTTTCCCGGCCTGGGGCTGGAGTTTCATATCAACAGGGTCGCGTTTCACGTCTTTGGCTGGCCGCTGTACTGGTACGGCATCATCATTGCGTGTGCGGTGCTGGCCTGTATCCTGCTGGCGGTGCGCAACGTCAAAAAGGTCGGGTTGTCGCCCGACACGCTGTACGACTACCTGATCTGGGCAATCCCGCTGTCTATTGTGGGAGCGCGGCTTTATTTTGTGTTCAGCACCTGGGAGATGTACCGCAGCCATCCGGCCAGTATCCTCTATATCTGGGAGGGCGGCCTGGCCATCTACGGCGCGGTGATTGCAGCGGTTATCACGCTTCTGGTATTTTGCAAATGCAAAAAAGTCCCGGCCTATGACCTGATGGACGCCTGCTGCATCAGCCTGATTCTGGGGCAGGCCATTGGGCGCTGGGGCAATTTTATCAACCAGGAGGCATACGGCGCGGCCACTACCCTGCCGTGGCGGATGCGGATTTTAGACGAGGCCGGCAGGCTGGTGGAGGTACACCCCACCTTTTTGTACGAGTCGCTGTGGAACCTGATCGGATTTGGTCTGCTGCTTTACCTGTTTTACCGGCAAAGGAAGTTTCCGGGGATGGTGTTCTGGCTGTATGTGTTATGGTATGGTGTGGGCCGGTTCTTTATCGAGGGCTTGCGCACCGACAGCCTGATGATGGGCAATATCCGCCTGTCCCAGCTGGTCGCCGCGCTTTCGGCCATCGCCGCTGTGGTGATGCTGGTCATTGGATTTCGCAAATGGTGGCTGGAGGACAAACAGCGCAAAACCACGCAGGAAAAAGGAACAGAACAATAGAGAAACCCCCGTCTTTACGGGGGAACGGAGGTACCTTTGATGATGGATCAACCATCTGCCAACACCGGCTGGAAAAAGAGGGCAGCCCTGTTTTTGTTCAGCCAGAATGTTTCCCTGTTCGGTTCCTCGGTGGTCGGATTTTCTATCATCTGGCACATCACCCTCACCACCTCGTCGGGCACCTGGCTGATGCTCGCCACCATCTGCACGGTACTGCCGCAGGTATTGGTTTCGCTGTTTGGCGGGGTGCTGGCCGACCGGTATAGCCGGAAGGTTCTGATTATGCTGTCGGACGGTTTTATCGCCTTTGCCACGCTTTTGCTGGCGGTTGCGTTTTTACTGGGCTTTCAGCGGCTGGAGCTGTT
>CABSMD010000242.1 GCA_902478725.1 uncultured Clostridia bacterium | reverse complement strand
ATGCGGATCGGCCGCGGACCGGTGGGCCCGGGCGCCATGGCTGCCAGTGGTAAGCCGAAAAACCTCAGGCAGACCGTTTTCCGTCTGTTCCGCTATCTGGAGAGGGAACGCGCCCGCATCATCCTTGCTGTCGCCTGCGCGCTTTGCTTTACGGTTGCAACGCTGGCCTCCTCTTATATGCTTCGTCCAATCATCAATAACTTTATTGGTGCCGGCGCCCTGCCCGGGCTTGCATGGGGGCTTTGTGCCATGGCGGCGGTCTATGCGGCCGGGGTGCTGACCCAATGGATCCAGCAACGAGTCATGCTTTCCGCTTCCCAGCGATCGCTCCGGCGGCTTCGTAAAGAATTGTATGAAAAACTGCAAACACTGCCCATCCGGTATTTTGACCAGAATGCGGCGGGCGATGTGATGAGCCGGTTTACCAATGACGTAGATACCATCGGCGAGATGCTCAACACCACCCTCATCCAGATCATAACCGGCGCGGTGACGCTGATCGGCACGATTGGGCTGATGGTATATACAAACTTCTGGCTGGCGCTGATTACCATAGTCATGACGCCGGTGCTTACCTATGTCAGCAAGGCGATTATCAAATACGGCAGAGGGCCGTATCAAAAGCAGCAAAAGGCCCTCGGCACGCTGAACGGCTTTGCGGAGGAAACCATCAACGGTCAGAAGGTCGTTAAGGTGTTCAACCATGAGGAAATTGCAAAAGAAGAGTTTGCTTATTTGAATCAGGAGCTGTGTCAAAACCAGATCAAGGCCCAGTTCCGTTCCGCCATCATGGGGCCGGTTAGCCATAATCTGTGCAACCTCACCTATGCCTTGACGGCCTGTGTCGGCGGCATCCTGGTCGTGACGCAGGGGTTCGACATCGGCGGCCTGACCATCTCGGTCAATTATACCCGCCAGTTCAACCGGCCGATCAACGAAATCGCCATGCAGATGAACACGGTATTTGCAGCACTGGCTGGCGCGGAGCGTGTGTTTGAGGTGCTTGACGAACCATCGGAACCGGCGGATGCCGATACCGTGCCGATGGATAAAATCGAGGGACATGTGGCGCTGGACCATGTCAATTTTGGCTATACGCCGGATACCCCGGTGCTGCACGACATCTCCCTGTACGCCAAACCCGGCCAGAAGATTGCCTTTGTCGGTTCCACCGGTGCGGGCAAGACGACGGTTACCAACCTGCTCACCCGTTTCTACGACATCGGCGGCGGCACGATCACCATTGACGGCGTTCCGATTGAGAGAATCAACCGTTCCTTTTTGCGAAGCAACGTCGCGATGGTTTTGCAAGACACCCATCTGTTTACCGGAACGGTGCGGGAGAATATCCGCTATGGGAGGCTTGACGCTACGGATGAAGAGGTGGTGGAGGCGGCAAAAGCGGCTTCCGCCCATCCGTTCATTATGAATCTGGAGCATGGCTATGATACTGTTTTGGAGCACGATGGGGCGAATCTGTCCCAGGGGCAGCGCCAGCTTCTCAATATTGCCCGTGCGGCGATCAGCCACGCGCCGATTCTGATTCTGGATGAGGCGACCAGTTCGGTCGATACCCGAACCGAACGGCATATCGAAAGGGGAATGGATGCGCTGATGGAGAACCGTACCACCTTCGTAATCGCGCACCGTCTCTCTACCGTTCGGGAGTCGGACGCAATCATGGTGCTGGAGCACGGCCGCATCATCGAGCGCGGCGACCATGAATCCCTGCTGGCGCAAAACGGCCGCTACGCCGATCTGTACAATGAAATTGCGGAGCTGGATTAGTCTGTTCTTACAAAAAAAGAGAGAGTTAATTGACTCTCTCTTTTTTTGTAAGCTATTTAATCAGGATTATATAACCTTCCAAGTTTTTGGTTCCTGATATGGATTCATCGACAGGCCATTCCAGATATAGAGGGATAGCTGTGCGTTTGAAAGACCTTGTGGAATGGCAATGGTGAAGGAGATGTCTTTCTCCCCACCGGCCGGTATGACAGCGGAGTGCACGAATGTGACAGCTGCGGTCTGTTTTGCTCCGGCTTTCGTTTCGGTGACAGACACCGAAATAAGCGGCGAGATGGCCGGCCCCAGCAAATTTTTACACCGTACCGTGCCGCTTAAGATCCCAGAGCCGGTAATCTGGTCAGCGTCTTTAAAATCCTGTCCATTGAGCATAAGTCGGCTTACCGTAAATTCAGCCGACCGTGCTGTAAAATCGTGCTGGATGAACTCGATCCCCTCCGCTTTGCCCAAATTGCGGGAGTACAGCTTATCAACGGAGTTGTTCCAATGCTCGTGAACACCCAGTGACCGTGGGATTACGCCCGTCCCATTCGGGTCATATTTCGTACCGGAGGGCGGATTTCTTAGCTGTGCCGCTTCGTGCAGGTAATTATCCGGTATTCCGTTCGCCCCGCGTACATTCAAATTGGGTTCGCTTGCCAGAAAATCGAATCCAACTGAGTCGATCGCAACCGGGTCCTGCGAGGCAAAAATACCACAGGGAGTCTTGCCGCCGAAGGATTGCAGATTGGTTACGATCGGGTTGTTCTGCATATCGGAGGCATAAAACGCATCGATCAGGTACAAAAAGGTCTTGCCACCGATCATGTCATGGGCGATCAGGTCGGTCAATGGACTGTAGGAGTCATACTCGTTGTTCCAGGAGACGTGCATCGGCGTGGGCAGGAATTTACCACGGTCGGCGTTGTCAAAATCAACCGAGCCGAAATGGTTCTTGCCGCAAAGGGTAATGCCGTACATGTTGTGTACCCGGAACATGCCGATGTTGATCATATAGTTGGCATCGATATAGTCGCTGGGCAGATAACCCGTTGGAATCCCGTCACCGGCAAACCGCACGGGATATTGCGTATTTCTGGCCGGTTTGATTCTGTTTTGCGCGACCATCCTGACACCGGGAAATTTTTCGTTGACACGGTTATAGAGGGAGTCACTAAAGGAACGGGACGCGTCGATTAGGGTAATATCCGACGGTCGGACGCCTACCACCCCCGTCAGGTCGGCAAGCAGCGCGTCGAGCAGCTGCGGAGAGGTCATGTGGCTTTTTCCCCAGCCAGTGCCCTTATCCTGGTTTTGATTTAGTTTAATGACTATTTTTTCTCCTGTCTGGTAATCCGCCGCGATGCCGTTTTTCTCCAAATTGAAGTGGCGAAATAGCGCCGACCAGCTTTGTGCCGCCGAGCTGCGTCCTGTCAGCTCGGTGAGGGTCGCCGCAAATAGCTTTTGTACCACGGCGGGGTCGGTGTTTTTGTCATCCCACCAGTTGCCGGTACCGTTGTATTTCACAGCTGCCTCATCCCGTACAAACACCACGCGCCCTGGATGGATTCCCTTTCCAATTCCGACCGGCGCATTTGCCCCATCCGGCGGGGTGAAGGAGGCGTAACCACCCTCGGCTGCGGAAAAAACCTTGCTGTCAGAAAGGTTCCCACCCCAGGCCAGAGAAATAAACAGAACGGCAACCAAAATACAGGCAAGCGACGCGCTGATTTTTTGGTTGGATAATAGCTTTTTTGCCTTGTGCAAGAAGACTCCGATACAGGTTGCCCCGGCCAGATAGGTAAAAAAGCCGCCAAACAGGGACATTGCTATCCGCTGACAGGGATAGGCGGCGCGTTGCGGTTTGGGAATCACTCGGATCAAAAACCATAGGAACGCCAGGCAGGCCACAATAGGAGAAATCACCCAGAACCATCTGCTCGCATAGTTGAAACCTACGATCCTATTGGATTTCGGGCATCGCTTAAACAACCTATCCATCTCCACATCCCCTTTTTTCTTTTATTGTATAACGGTATGCAGGATTTGGCAATAGGTTTCGTATGATTTACACTAAAGTTATTTAAGTAAATATTTGTTAAATCATTTGCGAACAACAAAAAAGGCCTTGGCGATTCTTTGTTATAGTACGGACTTGTCAAGATTTTGAGAATAGTGGGTTAAAATAACGGTCGAAGTAATAATCTGCCTGTTCGTCCGTTAGATTGGCCGGCAGATAATGGATTAAATTGTCATCCGTATCAAAAAGCTTTAGCTTTCCTTTGATTGGGAATGG
>CABSMD010000241.1 GCA_902478725.1 uncultured Clostridia bacterium | reverse complement strand
TCGGTCAGTTCTTCGGAGTAGTTTTGTCTCAAAAGTGCGTTATGAAGGATATCCAGCTTGGAAACGTCGGAGACATCAATTGGTGTGGAATCGATCCCGTCAAAGTCCGCCCCCAAACCGATATGGTTCTCGCCCCCCAGCGATAGAAAATGCTCAATGTGACGAAGCATGTCGTTCACGTCAGCAAAATCCTCACGATGCAAAAACGCAGGACAGAAGTTCAGGCCCACCATACCTCCCGCTTTCACGATGGTTTTAAACTGGTCGTCATCCAGATTGCGCACATGTGGACAGACCGCCTTTGCATTGGAATGGCTGGCGATAAACGGCTTTGTAGACAATGCGGCTACGTCATAAAAGCTGTCCGGCGAGATGTGAGAAACATCCACCACCATCCCCAGCCGGTTCATTTCTTTTACAACCTCCCGGCCAAATTCAGTCAGGCCCCCACGGTTTTCTATTCTGCCTGAGGAAATCATTTCCCCCAGATCATCATGGGAAAGATGCTGGTTCTGACCGAGCACACCGGTTGCGATCTGATTGCTGTAGTTCCAGGTCAGGGTCATACTCCGTACGCCAAGGCGGTAAAGGGTACGAAGCACCGCCAGGTCACCGATGACTGCCTCCCCGCCTTCCACAGTAAGAAAGGCCGCTACCTTTCCCTTCTCCAAGGCGGCGATCATCTGGGCATAATTTTTAACGATCGCTATGTTCGCACTATATTTGTCCGCCTCTTCGTATAATTTATCTATGATGGAAAGGCAACGCTGCAGAGGATTTGGCAGGTCGGGATCGACAAAGGCAGCAAAAAATTGCACGAAACCTTTGTATTCCCGCATTTTTCGGATACTCACATGGCCTGTGTTGTCCGAAAGGTGCTCCTGTTCGTCTAAAATCCTGCTCGCCGTATCACAATGTGAGTCAAAGCAATAGTAGTCCAAAAGGATTCCTCCTAAAATGCGTTTTCTATATGATTGATCTGCTGTACCTTGTATCCGCCAAAACAGGAACGGGAGGCATATACCTCAATTACATCAAAGCGGATATCGCTATCTTCATCATATGTAAGCAGATAGCGCTGGGCGACAGATATTATCTTTTTTTGTTTGGTATACCCCACCGCCTCGGCCGGTGTACCATAACGGTCCGACTGCCTTGTTTTGACCTCGACAAAGACCAGGCACCCTTTCCGACGTGCGATAAGATCGATTTCCCCACCCTTGCAGGTAAAATTTCTCTCAATAATCTGATAGCCCTTTGCCCTAAGATATTTGGCGGCGACCGTCTCACCAAAGGCACCCATGGCTTTATTATTCTGTCTTGCCTTACTGTTTTGTTCCGTCTTACGATCCTGATTCATCCGTCGACCCCCGCTTATTGATCGTGTTTGACAAACTTTTTCGTAAAGCTCCTGCGGTGTACCGGGCAGAGTCCATATTCCAAAATCGCAGCAATATGCTCCTTGGTCCCATATCCCTTATGCTTTGCAAAATGATACTGCGGATATACTTTGTCATATTCGGCAATGAAACGGTCACGGCTTACCTTCGCCAGAATGGAAGCGGCCGCGATACAATAGCAGTTCGCGTCCCCTTTGACCACGCATTGGTGTGGATACGACATCCCCTTGATACTGTTTCCGTCGATCAGCACATAATCCGGCGTAACCGAAAGCTGGTCCACCGCCGCATTCATGCACCGGTGGGTCGCATTTAGGATATTGATCTTATCGATTTCCTGCTCGCTGACACAGCAAACCGAATAGGCGACCGCGTTTTGAGTGATATACTCATAAAGCTCTCCGCGCTTCTTTTCCGACAGCTTTTTAGAATCCTTGATATCCGGTATATATTTATCCATATCCATGATAACAGCCGCCGCAAAAACCGGCCCCGCCAAAGGCCCCCGGCCCGCTTCGTCAACACCCGCTATCAATGGATAGCCCTGCTTATGCAGGTCTCTTTCCAATTCATCCATCGCAATCCTCCGGCCTTTCCAATGATATTTTCCCCAGTCGCGCCCCGCGGAATTCATCCAGTAGGATAATAGCAGCCCGGCGGGTATCCAGCTGCCCTCCCGCTACTAAAAAGCCACGCTTTTTCGCAATCCTCTCGAGCAACTCGTAATCCATTTCACATTCGAGCGATTCCAGCTGATAACGCTCCAGAAGTCTTTGCGGATACCTGCTTCGCAGGATGCCCAGCAGAGCACAGGCCAGCTCCTCCACATCCATGATCTCATCCTTGACCGCGCCGGTAAAGGCCAGCTTCATCCCGACCGATTGGTCGTCAAACCTGGGCCAAAGGATACCGGGCGTATCCAAAAGTTCATAACCATCCTGCAACCGGATCCATTGCTTGCCGCGCGTTACCCCAGGCTTGTCCCCCGTTTTAGCACTGGCACGCTTGGCAACCTTATTAATAAAAGAAGATTTGCCGACATTAGGAACGCCGACAATCATCATTTTGATCTTCTTATTGACAAAGCCCTTTTCCCGCTCCCGTTCGAGCTTATCCGAAAGCGTCCGGCGAACCGCGTCAAACACCCGCGCGACGCCGCCCCCATGAACAGAATCCGCCTCGACGGCAGGGATCCCTTTTGCATGGTAATAGGAAATCCATTCCTGCGTTACCGCAGCGTCGGCAATGTCAGCCTTATTGAGTACCAGCAGGTGCGGCTTTTGGCGAATATAATCCCTGACGTCGGGATTTGTGGAGGAATAGGGTATCCGGGCATCCAACAACTCCACCACCACATCAACCAGCTTGACATCCTCCTCGATCATCCGCCGGGCTTTGGTCATGTGGCCTGGAAACCACTGTATATTCATAAGTCAATCATCCTTTATTTATATAGGCTTCCGAAGCGGTCAAACGGCATCAACCGAAACCACGCCTTACCAACGATATCTTTCTCCGGTACCAAATCGACCTCTTTGGAACGGCTATCAAGGCTGTGCTCACGGTTATCACCCATCGCAAAGATATAACCCTCGGGTATGATCAACGGGTATATCTGATTGCCGGGATTGGTGGTTGGAGAACCCAAATAAGGCTCCTCTAACTCCTTGCCGTCCACAAAAACCGAGCTATCGTGAATCTCAACCGTCTGTCCGCCGGTAGCAATGACCCGCTTGATATAGGGTCTACTCTTATTGCCGTGGGGATAGAATACAACGATGTCCCCCGCCTTGGGAGTATAGCCAAGCCGGACGACGCCCAATTTATCTCCCGACTCAAGCGTATGCTGCATGGAAGGGCCTTCCACCACGACCATGGTAAAAACGAAGCTGCGAATCACATAGGTCACGCCGACCGCAATCGCGAGCACAAGCACCCAGTCGATGACCTCTTTTAAAATGGGAGGCATCCCCCAAATCCTTTTCGGGGTTTCCTGCACGGTATCGTTAGTATCGTCTTTTCGTTCCATCTATATTCCTTCTTTCTGGAAATATAAAGAAAAGGGAACGTCCTCACGCTCCCCTCTCGTTTTATATCTTTTCTTTTACCTTAGCCGCTTTACCGACACGGTCTCTTAAGTAGTAAAGCTTCGCGCGCCTTACCTTACCTTTGCGCACCACTTCAATTTTGCTGATATTAGGGGAATTCACAGGGAAGGTACGCTCTACGCCTACGCCGTACGATACGCGGCGAACGGTGAACGACTCCTGAATCCCGCCGTGCTTTTTGGCTATGATGGTGCCTTCAAACACCTGAATTCTCTCACGGTTTCCTTCTTTTACCTTCAAATGGACACGAACGGTGTCACCGATCAACAGTTCCGGCAGATCCGTTCTGATCTGGTCCTCAGTAATCGATTTGATAATATCCAACTTTTGTTCCTCCTCTCTCCCTAGACATTCGTACCGCAGCATTCGGCGGCAGAGGACTATCCGTAATACCTGAGGTATTATATCACAACACTTGCAAGAATACAAGCTTTTTTTAGGAATTTTGCAAATGTTTTTTAACTAGTTCGGATACCTGGCGGGAATCCGCCTGTCCCCGCAGTTTTTTCATTGCCTGTCCGGTTAGGAAACCCGCCGCCCTTTCCTTGCCGCTATGGTAATCGCTCACGGCTTGCGGAAACGCCGTCAGTACGTCTTTCAC
>CABSMD010000240.1 GCA_902478725.1 uncultured Clostridia bacterium | reverse complement strand
GCATCATGCTCCTCCAGCACCCGCAACACCGCCGCGGTCACGCCGCCCTGCTGGGCAAACTGTTTTCCAAATATGCTGCCATCCTGCGCCGCCTCATCATACGATTCAAGGTCAATCTGACGCACCTCAAACATGGCGGCGATTTCCTCGTAGGTCAAGGCGTAATCCACATTCCCCTCCAGCGGACGCTTGGCTTCATCTTTTTTGGCAATACAAGGCCCAATAAAAACGACTTTTGCCCCCTTATGGTTGGCCTTAATATAACGCGAAGCCGCTAGCATGGGAGAAACGGTATCCGACATGTTGGACACCAGATTCGGAAACTGCTTTTCAATCATGTTGACAAAGGCCGGACAGCAGGAGGTTGTCATTTTTTTGGATATTTTAAAATTTTCGAGCAATTCCTCCGCTTCATGGGAGGCGACCGCATCCGCGCCCAGCGCCACCTCCAGCACATCGGTAAAACCAAGGTCCCGGAGCGCAGCACGCAGGACGCCGAACGAGGCATGTTCCCCGAACTGTCCTTCGATCGCCGGCGCAGGGATGGCATACAGCTCGCAGTTGGATTTCAATTCCTTAATTACATTGACCATATAAGAAACATCCGATATGGCGCCGAACGGGCATTGTGTGGTACATGCGCCGCAGCGGATACACTTATCCTCCTGAATAACGGCAATCTTGTTTTTGTCCATCGTGATGGCATCCACAGGGCAACTCCGCTTACAAGGGCGCATCAGATCCGCTATGGCATTGTAAGGGCAAACGCTGGCGCACCGCCCACACTCCCTGCATTTATCCTGATCGATATACGCCCCCCGCCCAGTGATGGTGATCGCGTTGAAGGGGCAGGCCGAAACACAGTTTTTGGCCATACACTTTTGGCAGTTCTCGGTCACACGGAAGCGGTTGATCGGGCAACCCTCGCAGGCCGCCGTGATGACGTCGACCACGTTATTCGTCTCCTGCCCCGGCTCGGAGGACTGCCCCATCGCCAAGCGTACCCTCCCACGGATGATTTCACGCTCTTTATAGACGCAACAGCGGAAACTCGGTGTAACACCCGGAATGATCTCAAAGGGTATGGCCTCCTTTTTCTCCTCCAACTCACCAGAGAAGGCAAGCTGTGCCACATGTTTTAAGACCTCATATTTGATCCGCTTCGCGTCGTTTGAAAAATGGATCTTATCCATTCGTTACCAGCTCCCCTTAATAGTAAGTGCACTCTACCTTCTTGCCAAGATTGGAAATCAACTCGGAAAGTTCCCCGATGATCCGCAGCTTGATGCTAAGATCCATCGGCAGGTTCGGATTCTGGTGGGCAGGATTAATCGACCTGCCAATAAACAGCTTCAGACAGGTGCATTCCTCCAGCAGCAGCTTAGCGAGCATCGCCGCACCGTTATCGGCATCCAGCTTTTTAAAATAATCCTCATCCACATTGTTGCTGGTGTAGCCTCGCAGTATCTCCACCGCTTTACTCAATGTCAGCACCCCTTCGGTTACCAGATCGATTCCGTCGATTTTAGCGATTGGCGGGATGGACACGTCGTCCGGATAATCAAGCGTGGTTTGAATCTGCCGGTTTAAAATCCGGCTGACAATATTTGCGCTGGTTCCGCCGCATACGATCCGCTTACCCGGCTCCCGCATGAAGTCGCGAACAAAGCGTTCATCGTCCTCTTTGTTGATCGGCGGGCCAGTTAGCAGGTTGACCACCTTGCTTCTGGTGATCTTAGCAACCGCCACCGTGGTATCATCCCCGGGGCTTCCCATATAGAGGTGGTCGCAGACCTGGGACAGCGAGGCGGCGATCCGCGCCGCCGTGTGCTCTGTTTTCACCGCTTTTAAAAGGTGCTCGGCAACATTCTCCCATTGCCAGCCCAGGTTCAATATCGCGCCGATACCGGCATGGGTCACGCCGTCGCTCATAAACGTAAAAACATCGTCAATGGCAATGCTGAACCGGCTTTCCGTTATCATCTTTCCGGCAATCTCACGGCTTTCAGAGGGCAGGCTCATCAACTGCCCGTTACGGATAAAGACACAGGAGGGATTGTCAAACTCCGCCAGATACGCCTCTCCATTATGGAATACCTGCAGGATGCTGAAGGTAGAATAGGCAATCTTTCGCACGCTACAGATCGGCAGGGTGCTCGCGATCGTCTCGACGGCTTCGTCGATCCGCGCACCCTCTTTGAGCATCGTGGCAATGATTTTGGAGGTAAGGGTGGCAAGGATGTTTGCTTTAACCCCGCTTCCCAACCCGTCCGCCAGCACCATGATGATCGAATCATCCGTGCGGATGACCTCCACCTTGTCGCCGCAAAGCTCCTCCCCCGCTTTATTCAGGCTTTTATAGGAAGTATCGATATGGATGTTCATCATTTCTTCTCCCCATTATAGATAATCATGTCCTTGAGCTTGGTCAGAGTAACCTTTGTCTCAGCAGTGGTTTCACCCAGAAGGCTTGCGATTTCCTGCGCCACTACCATCTGCTTATCGATGACCTTTTGGGCCATGTCGATGGTATCCACCTTGAGCTGGTACATCTTTTCCTCCTGTTCCTGCTCGGTGGTGATGTCTTTAAAGACGCCGATCACAATATCCTGTCCCGGCACAAATGTAATGGTCTGTTCGGTGATGATATGGTATTCCGGATAGGAAACCTTTTTGTCCGAAATACTGTCATGGGACTGCACCACAAACTCAAAGTCCGAAGTATCGATAAACTCATAGAGGTATTTTTTCAGCGCGTTGCTGCGGCTGACCCCAAAGACCTCTTCCGCCGCCGCGTTGAATTCCAGAATCTTCATCTCGCTGTCAACCGCGATGATGATATTAGGGGTTTTCCCTAAAATCACGTTCGACATCGATTGTGACATCTCACTCATATAAGGCAGGCACATGTAAAGCTGCGCCTTGTTTTGATAGACCGCGATCGCCTTTTCCCGGCAGGAAGGATAGCCGCAGAAGCCGCAGTTGAGTTCTTGATCCGGCGTCTCCTTTCCGATTTTACGCAGGATAGAGCGGATCGTTTCCTCATCCGGCAGTTCCGGCTTTGCGCTGTTATCGATAAACTTTTTGCGGAAGCTGACGCTGGTTTCCAGCTCAGGATACACATCATTGTCCTCATTGGTATAGTTTTCGATGTCAATGTGTGCCTTAAACCACCCGTTCTCCTTGGATGCTTTCGCGGGACCGTTCACACAGCTGCCGGAACAGGCAGTCATCTCCACAAAACAGTTTTCCACCTGATTCTCCTGCATAGCGGACAGCATATCCATACAGCGCTCGATACCGTCAACGCTGATCATGTTATAATTGCGCAATCCGCCCTTTTTCTCCAGCGATTTGATGACGCCCGCTGAAACCGGATACAGCCTGGCTACCTTGGGGTTGAGGCCGTTAAACGGCTTTTCCGGTTGGGCGGAAACCTCGATATGTTCCTCCTTCAGCCATTGGTTGACCTCCTCAAAGGTCAATACCGCGTCAATAGCCGAATCGTGTCTGATATCCTCCGCCTCCCGCTTTTTGGAGATACAGGGGCCGATGAACACCACCTTCGTTTCATGACCATAACGCTCCTTGAGCATCTTGCCGTGCGCGATCATGGGAGACACGGTAGGAGACAGATATTCCACCAAATCCGGATAATATTTTTCCACCATATCATTAATAGTCGGGCAACATGTGGTGATGATATTCTTCATGCGACCCTCTTGGATCTGCTCATAATACTCGTTTGTGACCGCCACCGCCCCCTGCGCGGTTTCGGATACCTCATCGAATCCCAGCGCCAGCAATGCGCCGACCACCTGTGCCGGCTTTTCGAAATGAAAGGAGCCCAAAAAGGCTGGCGCAAGCGATACGATTACTCTCTTGTCCGAGGCCATGAAGCCCTTTACCTTGTCAACGTCGCTCGTAATGACCTTGGCGTTTTGTGGACACGCCTCCAGACAGCGCCCACATAAGATACAGTCATGCGGTATGATCTCCGCCTGCTGATCTTTGATCAGGATCGATTTGACCGGACATACCCGGACGCATTTATAACAATTTTTGCAATTCGCTTTTTTCAGACTAATAACACTCACGACTCCAACCCTGTCTCTTATA
>CABSMD010000239.1 GCA_902478725.1 uncultured Clostridia bacterium | reverse complement strand
CCATTACACTTTTGGGCTTGTAATTGTCCATCATCCACAGCGTCAAATCCAGCGCATGGGTGCCAATGTCAATCAACGGACCGCCCCCCTGCAGATCCTCGCGGATGAAGACACCCCAAGTCGGAACCGCGCGGCGCCGGATTGCGTGTGCCTTTGCAAAATAGATCTCACCCAGGTCACCCCGCTGGCAAGCGCGGTGCAAATAGATGCTGTCTTTTCTGAATCTTCCCTGATAGCCGATGGTCAACAGCTTGCCGCTGCGTTTTTGCGCATCGAGCATCAGCTGTGCCTCGGCCGGATTGATCGCCATCGGTTTTTCGCACATGACATGCTTGCCCGCATCCAATGCGGCGACCGTCATTTCAGAGTGGAACTTGTTCGGAGTCAGAACATGAACGGTCTCGATCGAATCGTCCCTGAGCAGTTCTTTGTAATCCTCATACACCTTCGCGCCTTCCACACCGTACTCCTCGGCAGCCTTTTTAGCACGCTCCGGGATAATGTCGCAAAACGCGACGATTTCAATCCCTTCGAGCTTTTGCAAAGCCGGCAGATGCTTCCCATTTGCGATGCCGCCGCAACCGATAATGCCTACCCTTACTGTTCTTTCCATTACCTACATCCTCCTATTTTCGACTGTTTATTTTCCTTTCATTGTCGACTCTCTTATAATCAGCTCATGGTTTAAAATAATCTGTTCACAAGCCTCTTTACCGGAAATCAAACGTCCCAATACGTTCATCGCCGCGGTTCCCATTTCATGCTCCGACTGAGAAACCGTTGTAATATTCGGTTTAGAAATATAACTGATATCAACATTGTCGAACCCGACCACCGCAATATCCTCCGGTACCGAGCGTCCGTTTTCCTGTGCCGCACGGATTGCACCGGCGGCCATCCGGTCCGATATGGCAAACACCGCGTCACACGAAACGTCTTTTTGGAAAAATTCATTCATGATCCGAAATGCATTACGATATCCATAATTTCCATATATGACCAGGTTTTCGTCAAATGGGATTCCGGCATCATCGAGCGCCTGACGGTATCCTTCCAGCCGCAGACGGGTGGATATCATGTGATTGTCCACCGTGATATGGACGATTCTTTTGCGCCCCAGGCCGATCAGGTGCATGGTCGCGTCATACGCCGCTTTCTTGTTGTCAATCGTCACATAGGGGATATCGATGTCCGGAATAAACTCGCTGCACTGAACCAATGGCACATTCCCCTTCATCTTACGGATTTCAGTCGGCTTGAGATTGGTACCAATCAGGATCGCGCCATCCGCAAACCGCTTTTTGAGTAGGCTGATGTATACCTCTTCCCGCCGTACGTCGTCATAGGTCGTACAAAGCATCGTATGAAACCCCTGTTCCTCCCCCACGTCTTCGATTCCCTTTACTACCTTTGCCAAAAAAGGATTGACGATTGTACTCATCAAAACCAGAACGATTTTTGTCTCCATTTTGCGCAGATTTCGCGCAGAAAAGTTGGGATGGTAATTAAATTTATCCATCGCTTCCTTCACCATCTGTTCCGTCTCCGGCCTTACCTTGCAATTGCCATTAATGACCCTTGACACCGTCGCGACCGATACCTTAGCCTCCCTTGCAACATCTTGAATACTAGCCATACTCCATCTCTCTCCATTCCTTCGGTTCATCTCCATGTAACCGTTTACAGCACGAATAATACCACATGTATTATGAAAATTCAACAATTTTAGTAAACTTTTTTTATTTTGGCAGTATGCACAAAACAGAAAGCCCAAATTGTGAATATTGCAATGCATATTTCTTGCGGACCACGAATACGTTGAAAGTAGGAGGGGGGATTACCTATGCACAGGATACCATGCGGCAGATGGGTCGCAGTGCTCGCGATCGTCGTGCTGGCTGCCACATTGTTTTTTGCTGTATACCGCTTTTCGGCGCCCGCGCACTCGGGCTATTTTTATGAACCGGCGTCCACCGACGCAGAACGCGCCACATTTTTGGAGCAATTCGGCTGTCAGATCAACAAGGAGCCAATTGAAACGGTTGTTCTGACAATTCCGGAGCCACTCGACCGGGTTTATCAAAATTATGAGACCATATTGGCGGAGGACGGCTTGTCGCTTGTTCCCTACCAGGGAAAAACAGTTACGCGCTACACCTATTCCGTCACAAACTACCCCGGTGTACCCGAAGCACATGCGAACCTGCTGGTTTTTGGCGACAGGGTAATCGGCGGAGACATCTCCACCGTTGCACTGGATGGATTCATGCACAGCTTTTCCGAATTTAAAAAGGTGATTAAAAAAACGTGATACCGCACGCGGTATCACGTTTTTTATCAGAATAACGATTCATCGCCACATAACGCTTACTTTACAAAAAAGTACTCGTCACCCTTTAAACCGATCAGGAAATAACCCTTGTGCCCAAAGCCAAGGTCGACGTCGTGCCAGTACGCATATTTGGCCAGATGCGGCAGGGCGTGCGGGCCAAATGTAGATGCAAACGCATACACTGTACCACAATCCAATTCTGCCCTGCAATAATGACCGTAAAACTTCAGGTTGGCCTTCACACTCGGATGGGAGAACAGAAACGCTTCCGCCTCCGACTGGCAGTTCAATTCTTCTGGCAAACACTTTTCCCACTCTACTCCCAGATAGGGCGATGTCTGCGCTGTTTCCACCTTTTCTTCTTTTCCTTCTTCCTGTATCTCTTCTACTTCTTTTTCCTCGGCCTCAAGCGTTTCATCAGTTTCGTCAGCCCCGTCTTCCTCTTTTTCCTCCACTTCCACATGTACCATATCCTCCGCCTCTTCTATTTCTTCGACTTCCGGTTCCTCCGTTTTATCCGCATTATCCTCTATCGCAACACTATCCTCTGTTATCTCAGTGCCCGGTATGGATTCCATCTCAGCTACCGTTTCATCCAGCTCTTCTACCTCATCTTCCATTTCTTGTATAATCCTTCCACTCATCACAAGCTCATGCTCCTCATCCACCCTGCCGATGCAAAGAAACATACTGCTATAGGTATCTGCGCAAGCCTTCTGTGTTTGGATCGCTGCGGTTGTACCGGATGGTTCCAGCAACCCCAGATAAAAATAATCGGTGCCATTTTTTAAGTAGGCACGCAGAGGCTTGTTCTCATCCGCGTTGTTCACCTGAATATCCGCCGCGAGTATCCCGGCCTCCCATTCCAGCGAAACCTCTGCCGACATGTGGCCAAATCCGGTCTCCGGTTTCATTTCCAATACCATAAAAAATCACCTCATAACAGTTTATGAGGTGATTTTAAAAATCATGCTACCAAAAAAACACCGGTTACAAAAGGCGGCTTATGTAGGTCGGCGTTTGTTAAAATGCATCCAACCCAAAGCTGACGCCCAATGCTTCATCGACCTTCTGCATCGCATCCTCGTCCAGATGGCCAATCTTTTCTTTCAATCTCCTTTTGTCAATGGTTCTAATCTGCTCCATCATAATCACCGAATCCTTCGCCAATCCATACAGCTGGGCGTTGAGCTCGATGTGGGTAGGCAGCTTTGCCTTGTTGATCTTTGATGTGATGGCAGCGGCAATTACGGTCGGGCTGTACTTGTTGCCCACGTCGTTCTGTACAATCAGGACAGGACGCACCCCTCCCTGTTCAGAGCCTATCACAGGGCTTAAATCAGCATAAAAAATATCGCCACGTTTGACTATCAAGCTTATTCACTCTCCGCTAGTTTTTCCTCACACCAATTAAGCGTCTCGTTATCTGCCGCAAGGCAAGCATTTGCGTATTCCAGGTTGATTTCAGCCATCTGCGCATAGCCGAGCCGCATGACTCGCTCACGCTTCTTTTGCTCACGCAAATACAGCCGTATCGCCTGGGCCGCAACCTCACTGCGGTCAATCTGCCGGCTAATTGCCAGGTTGTCAACTTCCTCTATAATCGAATCGGGCAGACTTATAACAAATTCCTTTAACTGTGCCAAAATAACCAAGCCCCCAATACTGTAATTCGACAATGTGCCTCTCTTTTTATAAGCACATTCTACTGAGTACACCTATATTATACAACGATTCATACCATTTCGTCAATGAACAATATAAACCAATTACAGTCGTTCCAACAGGTTCACGGTGTCGATGACATGGTCGTTCCGCTTGTA
>CABSMD010000238.1 GCA_902478725.1 uncultured Clostridia bacterium | reverse complement strand
TCGGAGATGTGTATAAGAGACAGGTATTTACCTATTTTATTCCTCTATTGTAAAGCTACGACCCGGCGCCGCCTCGGTCACCGTTTTGGTTTCCTGCGTGGCTGTGTTTTTCAAGACCGCATAGGCGCGGACGGTATAGGTTTTTCCGGTTTCTAAGCCTTCACCATAGATTCGGATACCAAATTGACCGGTCGCATTAGCGAAAGCTACCAGCTTATAATCCGTCACATCGCCGCCAGTGAACTGAATCCCGTAATCGTCTGTCAACTCCCAACCATCCGGTACCACAATGGTGGAAAACACCACCGCGCTGTTATACGGCGTTGGATCATCGCCATATGTAAAGTTTTTGATGGTTGAAACCTGGGCCGGCCCGGAGACGCTGGGCTCTTGTACCGGCTTCTCTTTAAAGGTAACGTTGACTACGGTATCTTCCGTGATATTCTCAAGATTGAACGAGGTCTGTTTTCCAAAGTCCTGCGGCTGGGCTGTGCCGGACTGCACGCTGACAGCTTCAATGTCAAAGCCCTGTTTGGCCGTAACGGCGATCGCCGCAGACTTGCCATAACGCACGGCATTGCCTTCTACGTCGTCCCCACTAATGGTTACATCACCCTGCTCCTCGTTGAAGGACGCGGTCACAGTCGGACGGGACTCGTAGAACTTAACGTTGTCCACATACATGTTATTTGTTTGGTTGTTTGCTACCGCCGCATAGAGCCCGACGACCTCCTCCTTGCTATCTGCCGCCAGAGTATAGATATAAGCATCTCTGTGCAGAACTTTCCAACCGCTCTGGCCTATTTGCACCCCGTCCCTGTTCAAAACCGTAGTCCTGAATTTGGCTGCCGCTGTGTCAACCTCAACCCGAAACCTGAGCCAGTCGCGCCCAACATTAGCTACGTTTGTCACAATTCGCTCGCCTTTGGGACCAGTACTGATGTCTACGTTATCGTGCTTACCCTCATCCGGGACGACAACGGATTTTCCGCCGACAATCGCCACACATACATATTTCTGTGCGCCAGTGCTGTCCTTCATCACGAGCTGGACCTGGTAAAGTTTCCCGTCGCCCGTCAGGTTGCTGCCCACATCCCATTCAAGTACCGCCAAGGGGACGCCGCCCTTTTTGATCTGTCCGTACTGCGTGTCAAACTTGTGCGCTATCACGGCTCCATAGGCAGTAGGTAGGTTATTTTTTACCGAAAGATATTTTGTGCCGTCCAAGTCCACCACTGACATAATCCCCCCAGGGCACGTCACATAGGGGCCGTAGCTTCCCGTTGTCCTTTCCTGAAAATCCTCCTGTAACATAATCCGCGAGGTATCAACCGCAAACACTGCGGGAGCCATAAGGCTTGCCAGCATACAAAGAACCAGCAGCAACAAGCCTAGTTTCCCAATCGTTTTTTTCATTTTCGACATCCTCTCTTCCATATTAAAATCCTGCTTTTATTTTACCTTGTCCCTGCGGACCGATCAATAAAAAAATCCTTATGGTTTGTATGCAAAATCATGCAAAACTTGTCATACCCTAAAAACTAAAATGTGCAAGTTTTGATGGTGGATCTCTATTTTTTATGACAAATATTTGGTAGTTTCCCACTCCCCATTGACTATTGGTCATAAAATGATATAATTAATGATGTAACCGATGATATTTTGTGAAGATTCTATCAAAGAGGGGGGAAAGGTATGGAAGACTTCATCTCTCAATATAAAAGTATTCAACTGACATGTGTCCACAAAATTCTTCATATCGACCATCGAATCACATGCGCGGGGTACTATGATGATTTTCACAGGCAGTTACAGACAAAGTTTATTTATGTCGTTTCCGGGGAAGGCTGTATGCATATCAACGGCAAGGAGTATGAACTCTCAGCCCATTCGCTTTTCTTTACCCCGAACTACACCATCCATAAAACGATGGTCAAACCCGGCACACCTTATGAACGGTATGTGATATTTTGGGATCAGGAATTCTGCGATATGTTTTTAGGACCGGATGACCTGCAGGCCCTGCATCAATTATACAGAAAGATGCGTGTCGCTGACCGTTACAAAATCGATATGGCAGCGTACCGCGATCACCTGGAGCCATTATTCGGCGCGCTGTTTCACTACGACGGCTACCTGAAAGACGTATACAAGCAGAATAAGCTGATGGAAATTATACTCTATCTGTTTCATGTTTTGAACAAGGAGGTTATGGCCAAGGCGGACGAGCCAAGAAACGGATTTCGATTGGTTGACGAAATCACGGCGTATATTATGAAGCACCTTAAGGATGTCACTGTCAGCAGTATTGCAAAGTATTTTTATTTGGATGAAAATCATTTATATAAGATATTCAACCACTATACAGGGTGTGGGCTGAAGTATTATATCACCGAGAAACGGTTAATGAAAGCGTACCATTTGTTGCTTCTAGGGAGGCCGTTAAGCGAGGTTTGCGATGCGGTTGGATATCGGGATTATAGCTCTTTTGCACGGGCAGCGAAAAAAAGGGGCCTGCTTTATCCCGTAGGTAACAATGCTTATCCATTTGTTGACGAGACCCTTCGTCTGCAAAGTCAGGGGGACAAAAATGTATAGTAATAGTAAACCAAAAAAAATTTTGACTCTGGAAACGGAACACAGTATTAAAATAGAATCCATCCAAAACAGCCGTGCGGCAGCTGACCGTTTTCAGAACCACATGGAGTACGAGTTTGTTTTTCTTCTCGATGGGATAGGTGTATTATACATGGGTGGCCAGGAATTCGCACTCTCTGCAAACAGTCTGTTTTTTATTCCGAAAAACATCCCGCATAAGCTGGCCGCAGAGGGGGATTGCCGGGGATATTTGATCCATTTTTCACAGGACTTTTTCCGCGAGTTTTTTCTGGATGAGAAAAATATCCTGCTGAATCTGTTCAGTATCCTGGTCTTCTCACAAAAATACAGGTTGGATATGACCGCGCGTAGCAGGGAATTGGAAGAGACGCTGCAATCGTATTTTCTGTATCAGGACGAATTTGGGGAATCCTTTCAAAGGACAAAGGCCGCGGAGGCGTTGATCTTGATTCTGGACGCCTGGAGCAGCGAGCTTAAGATCAGCCAAAGCAACAGCAAGAATATTTTTATTATGAACGATATTTTAAAATATATTGACAGCAATTTAAAAACGGTTACCATTACCGATCTGACGAACCGTTTTTATATGGGTGAAAACTGCCTGTACAAATTGTTCAAAAACTTCGTCGGGCAGGGACCGAAGGCATATATCACACAGAAAAAGCTTGAAAAGGCGTATCTGCTGCTCAATACGACACAAAAAAGTATCCGCACAGTTTATGAAGAGGTAGGTTTTAACGACTATTTCTCATTCGACCGGGCTTTTAAGAAATTTTACGGGGCACTCCCCATACAGGTGCGTGAATAGGAGTACAATTTATATATAAGAAAAGCCCCGCAACGCAAGTTGCGGGGCTTTCGATGCTACAAATTTTCGCCGGTGAATTTACACAGCACCCAGTTGAATTCGCCGGTGGTAATGACCGACTGGCAATAAGGACATTGCCCTGCCGAGGTGATCTCGCTCGGCGCGCCACAGTTGGGACAGTTGGTCACGTGCAGCTCTCCCGGATTTTCCTTTGTTTGCGTTCCGGCCGTTCGCATAAAGGTCAGGGTATGCACCATCTGCCACAGCGTGGTGGCATCCCCCGCGACGATCTTTCCGGTCTCGGTCTCCTTAACGTAATCGATCATGTTTGTACGCATCTTGACCACCAGATATTCATAGCCGCTTTCGGTATAGTAACGGTCCAAAAAGCTGTCCTTCA
This sequence comes from uncultured Clostridia bacterium, assembly GCA_902478725.1. Lineage (GTDB taxonomy): Bacteria > Bacillota > Clostridia > HGM11514 > HGM11514 > CABSMD01. The sequence goes on along the minus strand of CABSMD010000238.1, from coordinate 386 downwards.
CGGCGACTCGTTCCAGATAATTAACCGTGCCATTGCGCTTGTATTCGTCCAGCTGCTGGCTATGCTCACGGAACAATTCCTCCGACTCAAACGGTCGGATCATCGACCAGTCCTGCTTGGTCCAGGCCGCATTTAACGTGATAAACACCTCGTTCGCCCAAGATAAAAAGGCAGTCTCGGAAAAGTTGGGATCGGTCTTCTGAATCGTTGCCGCCGGGCTTACGGCTGGACGGATGAACTGCGCACCAGGCTGGACGTTTTGTGTCACCGGCCTGTTTTTATTTTGCCGCATTCCGTTGATTACGACAATAATCACGATGGCGGCAATGATCAGCCCTAATGAGCCGCCACCAAAACCACCGACAAAAACCTGTCTCTTATACACA
>CABSMD010000237.1 GCA_902478725.1 uncultured Clostridia bacterium | reverse complement strand
GAAGAGATAAGAAAGAAGAATAAAATATTAGAAGAAAAAAGCAGGGAGCTTGACGCTTTCCGCAATCGAGAAAACGTCAGAGCGAAAAGATGGGGTTACATCCTGCTTGTTGCATTTATTGCCCTTGTTAATGTTCCATCAATACTTGTTGCATTTTTCTTTTCTGAATATCGAATTGCCACAATAGTAACCACGATCATCGCAGATATACTAATTGCTGTGGTTTCCAAGAAAATACAGCAGCTTGGATTTGACCTCTATAAAAAAGCAACCAAAATTTAGCAGAGGCAATTCGCTGGATTAAACATTAGAACATCTAAAGATGATGATTGTGCGACGAAGACAATTCGATATTATACTGAAATGCGTATAATATTTAAACGATAGAATTGTATCTAAGCTTCGACCTTAAGATGCGAGGACATGCCGCCGGTCTACCGGGTGAACGGCGCGATCTACATCAACGACGCGGACGAGATCACCCTCGACACGAGCTTCAACGACAACGAGGTCGGGTTCGTCATGTCGGCCGAGCACTCCGTCGACGTCGACGACCTGGAGGGCCTCGCGCGCAGAGTGGGCGCTGGAGGCGGGGCAGGGAGTCTTTTCTTGATTGCTCCGACATCTTGGCCTTTCGTCCGCCGAGGAGCTACAAATCAGTGCTAAACTCGAACGCCAGTAGGAGCATGCAGCTAAGTTCATCTTTGATAACCTTCAAAGGCGCTCTCTGTAAGGAAGAGCTTGGGACGTAACTTGGAGATAATGGGTGCGATGCTGTTTGCAGTGCCTGCCCTGTAGACCCTGCATCGCAGTCGCACTTCGTTTGCTATGCGATGCAGAATCCACATTGCAGGTACTGCAAACAGCATCGCACGCAATCGCTTCGCGATGTGCATGCTCCTACGCCTTAAAGGAGCCCTATGGATAAAGATATATACACCGATGAGGTCTTTTCTGTCTTGCGAAAGCACCTGGCAATTAATCGTGACACTGCGAGCCGCCCTATTCTGATATTTGCTTGTGGTGGAAACCCTGATAAGTGTAAATCTAGATACTATTTTGAAGACTATATAAAGAATAGTGATAACCCCTTACTGGACAATGTCCTTTTCCTGAAGGCGGAGGATATCGCCAAGCAACCTTCTATGAAAGGGTTCGACCTGCTTACCCAAGAAGCACTGGTAGCTGATATAGCCGATTGGCTAGTGATATTCGCTGAAAGCGTTGGATCGTTTTGCGAACTTGGCGCTTTTTCGGCATTGCCGAGTTCTCTGTCTTTGACATCAGCTGTGATTCAGAAGGAGCATAGGGGAGATGATAGTTTTCTAATAAATGGTCCCGTGAGAATGATTGGAGAATGTGAAGCGCCGCTATCGAAAGTCTTTTACTCAAAAAAAGACTGCCCGATGGAAAATCCTGTTTTTGTGAACTATGTAATTAACATACGATCATTGGTTGCGAAGAATGAGAGTGTTTACAGAAATCGGGGGCGGAAGACAATCAATACTGGCTCTCCTGTCTTGGCTGGGTCGTTTGCACTGGAGCTGCTTGACCTCATCACTCTTTTTGGTCCCATTGATAAAGATGATTTAGTCAAAATTTATTCAAAAATAAAGGAAATCAAAATTCCATTAAAGATACGTTCAAGAACTCTAGAAAACGACATGAAAAAGGAAATAGTAATTCGCCCAATACAGATTCTCGAAGTGATGCATGCGACTGATTTAATAGGGGTAATAGAGAATTCGAAAACATCGAAACAGCTTTATTATTCAAAGATAAGGTTGGCAGACTATTTTATGTTTCGCAGAACCAAGGACAAAGATTTTGTAAACATGCAAGCTGAGGTTTGTTTACGGAAAAGAAGAAGAGGCTATTCATATGCAGAGAACTTCTATCGAAGATTTGATGCGGAATGACTTGGGGTTTGAAAAAGATCATGTTCCTCAGCTCGCAAATAATGCTTCAAAGCTATATAAACATTTCAAGATAAATGACCGAGATATCTATGTGCCCGAGCCTCAATTGAAATTGGCTCAAAGCTGGATTAGCGACTTTTTGAGAAGCGTTGATCCCGTTCGTCTAGAGTGTGTTACAGCCTATGAGAAGGGCTGCAGCATAATGAGTAATGCTCGGCTCCACAACAAGCATTCCCATATTCTCACTATGGACATAAAGTCATTTTTCCCTTCCTGCACAAAACGAAAGGTTGAGATCGCTTTTCGGCAGGTGGAGTTTTTTGATCCTGAATCAGGATGCGTTAGACGACTCCGAAAGGATGAGATTGGCATGCTAGCCAAGCTATGCTGTCGAAAGAATGCCATGTGTATAGGGGCGCCAAGTTCGCCTGCAGTTGCAAACAGAATAATGCTTTCGTTTGACCAAGATGTACTGAGGGAATTGGGCCAGGATTTCTCGTATTCGAGGTATTCGGATGACATAACCATCTCATCTAATGAGTGGATTGACGAAGATGCAATGGTTCATCTGATTCAAGGACTACTATCATTTTATGGGTTCGAACTAAATCCCGCGAAAACGCATTGTTGCGGCCGAGGCAATCGGAGGAGGATAACGGGTGTCTATATCCAGCCAGATGGCGAATTCAGTATCGGGCAAAAACGAAAAAAACAAATCAAACATGATCTGTATGAGTATCTGATGAGAGGTGAAGGATCTAGTGCGCATGTCTTGGGTCTGATTTATTTCGCATTGCAAGTAGAGCCGTTTTGGGTAAATCGGCTGTTATCTAAGTATGCAAAGTATGGTCGAGCAAAAGATTTGGGTGTCATTGGTGCACTGCGGCATGGGGACGGCATCTGCGTTCCGCGCTAAAACAAGAATGACAGGTGCGATAATAATTTTCATGCGGGATGATAATTCTGCTTAAGCTGAGGAAAAAGACTAAGAGTGCTCCCGCCATTTATGTAAAATTGCCTCTTCTTGGAAATAAGATGCAAATTGAATAACTAAGCGCAACGCTTCGCTGATTCGACTGTTCAAAAGCTGTTGTGCGATTTCTTGAATGGAAAAGAAGGGAGTCACGTTCGTGTGGATCTTCTGCCAGATTCCATTACTCTGGCAAAGCTGAAACACGTCGACCAATACAAGTTGCATAGGGAAGCTATATGCATGTTTATGAAGTGGTATGAGGGCCTTGGTGCCAATGAGGAATACCAGCTCCGCAGTTTCAAAAGACAGACATGCTTCTTTGGACGTACAATAAATATTGGGGTGATGTGCAATGGATAATCGCAGAAGCATCCGTCTAATTTCCCAAACAAACATTAGCCTTAATGCAGATAGTGTCCCGGGCGTTGACGTAATTGCTCAGAATTCGCTCTTGACCTGGCGCTCAACTCAGCTCACCCACCTCACTTTTCTGGAGATTCTCTCTAGAATTTGAAGCGTTTTCTGTTTATGCCGAAGCAGTGTTTATATCGAAATCGAAGGATATGATTAGAGCACACTGCATATCAAAGAGCCTATTTCTTGGGTGGCTTTGGTTGTGATGGTAAGGAGCCGGGGCTATTGCTGTACTTAGATGGTTTGGATGGCTGGGTTTTAGGCCTTGGGGCTGTTGGTGTTCGTGATGGTTTTGCTTGCCGTATTACTTTTTTCTCATTACTCATGCGTTTCTCCTGTCTATTTTGTTGAAAACATATATACAACAATTAAAAAAACGCCAATTATTGTAGATCCCAAAGCAAGAATATTAACAGCCATCAAAGCGCGCTCTTTGGAATCGCAATTACATATTTTCTTTTCGATTTGCTTAGGAGAATATGCACTCTCCCGCTTAGCTTTTTCTCCATACCATATTGCCAAGTTATTACTTGTTCTTGAGGACAAGAGGAGGCCTACTAGCATCAGAATAATGCTCATTAATAAAGCTGCATATCCTAGTATTAAAACGAGGTCCTTATGCAAGGTGTCCGTCGCCTGGAAATAACCAAGCGATAATGCTGCGACTCCTCCTGTGAACCAAAACAATCTATTATCGAATTTGTTAGCCTCTGACTTTGCAAATTTTTTATAGAACTCGGCTTGCCTGATATCACTTTTATTGTCTCCGGGCATTTTGTCTCTCCTTGCTTTTTCCTAACATAGGGGAGGGTGATTAGTGGTTATTATCGGTAAACACTGTAAGCAAAACAATGTTTGGCTTGGTTACGAGATCATCGGCAACGATGACTGCATAAGTTGCAAATAATAAATGTCTAGTCAGGGCTAATTC
>CABSMD010000236.1 GCA_902478725.1 uncultured Clostridia bacterium | reverse complement strand
CCGTTATGATTATCTAAAAAACCTGATTGCCAAGCGTTCTCCCAGAACATTAATGATGGATCTTCTCTCCGAATACAAAGAGGAAGGCGTGGACATTATGGAGTCTACCCGGCAGGACAACGGTTTGAGCTGGTCATGGGATCCCACCAACTATACGGTCTATTACCCCAAGATATCTGTGCATAAATCAGGGGAAGGCCATCCACTGCTGCTAACACGGCAAGCCGACTGGGATTTGCCATTAATTGAAATGGAACGGAACAACAACACCTACCTTTGGGCAATGAACGATGAAATGGCCGAACGATATAAAGACCATCTCCTGCCAACTCAATATCCTGCGGTTTATGAGGAATACAGGAGCAAAGTGAGCCTAACCCGTATGGATGAAAACGGGGAGATTACAGTGAAGCTTGAAAACAGGGGCAAGGGCGTGGGTTGGCTCTGTTTTGATAGTGTGCAGGATATCCGAAGCGCGGTTCGCCTGGCGGTTCGCATTTATGGCAAGGACAATCGCTTGACAGATGAAATGCGCTTAGATATTCCCAGGAATATGTTTTATGGGGATGCTTGTGATCTCACATTTTCACTGCCTGTTTCAGACGGGGAATATTTGATCTATCTGGAACCGGTACAGGATTTTAACACCTGGTTCACGCAACAGGGGGATGATGGACAGCTTGCGTTAGTTGTAAACAAATCGGATGGCAAGACGACGCTGCTGCAAGAGATGGAAGGCTATGAGATGGCAGACGGTCGTGAACTGTTTCAGCGGATCGACGTGAGCTTGCTGGAGCATACACAAGAGTACCTTTATACGCCGAATACAAACAATTTAGTGAATTTTGAGGGAAATCACATAAGTCCGGACGGTTCCGTGCTCGCGGGCCTGAACAGCACTGTTACCTCAGAGGATCGTCTTCTTGTGGTGAAGGCGGTTGATGGGGAGCCATCTGGTATGGAGCTGGCATTGCAGGTCGGGATTGACGGCACCCCCCTCCCATTTAGTCATTATGAAGACGGCTATTACTATTTTGATCTGAATGGGTATAAAGGAAATATCCATGAAATTGGGTTGAAAAGTGAGACCTATAATCCTGCCAAAAATGCCGGTGTCCCGCAATGGCTCTCCTTTCTTTCATTGAATTCCAACAGCAAGCAGGTACAATATTTAGTGCGTATGGCAAAAAAGCATTGGAATCTGGATTGGGATTGGCATGATTATGGAATAGCGGTAGAACGAATAGAAATTCGGTAGAAGACCGGAAATAGGAGGATATGAGCGTGCGAAGAGAACAAATAATCGAACTGCTTGCTCCTGCGGATCGTGCGGTACCTTCGCTTTTAAAACAGGAGCATTTGCGGTTTGTTCAGGGAGAACGAAAGGCAGTCCAAATGAAAGAGCTTGATTGGCTGAATCTGGAACGTGAAGAAAGGTCCGACGCCAGCTTCCCGCAAGGTATCCTGTTTGAGTGGCGGTACAGCACGCCACTCGAAGGAGATTTGATTGCCTATTTGTATCTTTCAGATAACAAAGAGTTTACCAGCTCTATTGTTATTGCGGTTGACGGAGAAAGCTGTTATCTGGACAATTTTATGCTGAACGCAAACTATTATTGGAAAATTGGAATCTTACATAGGGGGGAAATGGTTTGTGAGTCAGAGGTGCGTATGTTTACAACATCTTCACAGCCACCACGCTGGGTTCGCGTACCGGAGCTGACCAATGTGCGGGATATCGGCGGTTGGCCCGCTACGAACGGCAGGCGGGTACGGCAGAACAGGGTATTTCGCGGATCAGAAATGGAGTTTCATCACAATGTAACGGAGGAAGGCATCCAAATCCTGCGTGACCGTCTTAAGATCAGGACCGATCTTGACCTGCGGGGTGAGGCAGTTGGTAAGATCGAGCGTTCGGCGCTAGGAGAGGGTGTTGAACTGCGGCTGATCCCGGCTCTTGCATACGGCGACTTTTTCAAAGCGGGTCAAGAAGAAACCGCCCGCCGCATATTTTCTCTTTTTGCCGAAAGCGATAATTATCCCTTTTATGTCCATTGCTGGGGTGGAGCGGACAGGACGGGTACGGTTATTTTGCTGCTGAATGCCCTGCTGGGCGTTTCGGACGAGGATTTGATGCTGGACTATGAATTCACATCCTTCTCTGTGTGGGGGGATAGAAGCCGGTCATCCGACCTATTTGAAAGCCTGATTATGGCACTTAACCATTATGGTCCGGGCAGCCTTGCACAGAAAGCGGAACGCTATCTGCTGTCAGCAGGCATTACACAGGAACAGATTGCCACCATCCGATCTATCCTTCTAGTGTAATTAAAAATCGTTTATTTTTATTTTAATACACGACCCCCTATACAGAAGTACCTGCATAGGGGGTCGTGTATTTGTTGTTATAGGGAATACAATTACAAGCTAAAAATCAATCTCGCGCGAAGCGGTCTTTTCCGGATCGACAACAAAATCGGTGAATCCGTAAGAAGCACGGATGATGTCATCATAATCCCAATCATCTTCCCGTAGGTCCTTATACGGGTTTTCTACACCTTCTATGGAGTAACGCCCATCGCGACCGATAATACGGTTTAGGATGGAAACGAACTCCCCTCTGAGGATAGGGGAATCCGGCGTAACAGTACCATCGTTGTTACCCATATAGTATCCCTTGTCGGCCATGGCCTTCATGTAGTAATAGTAAGGATGATTTGACGACAGATCATCAAAATCGACCGACTTAGAATCGTCAGGCTTCAACCGCAGGGCAAAGGTTACAATTTTTGCGACCTCGCCTCGCGTGATATCGCCGGTAGGGTTAATCTTATAGGCCTCTTTGCTGAATGCCCCAATCGAACGCATATATTCAATGGCCGCATAACTCCAGTCGTTGGAAGGCAGATCCATATAGGAGGGCGTCTGCGGTGCGGTATACCCACCGGTTTTATTGTCCTGCTTCATCAAACGATATAAGAATGCACATACTTCCTGCCTTTTCAGGTTTTTACGCGCGGCAGCCAAGGTATCATCATAACCAAAGAAGTAGGCGTAATCACAATTTAAATTGATTTCAGACCCTACCGGGGTTGGCACAGGGACTGGAGTAATGTCAGTATCCTCATCCGGCTCCGGGGTTGGGATTGGGGTTGGGGTTGGCGATACAGTCGGTGTCGGCGTGACCTCCGGCTTTTCTGGCTTCTCCTGTCCTTTTATGATCCCATCCAAAATACTGTCGCTAACCGACTGGTAAACTAGTTTGGAGCTTCCTGTCATCTCAAGTGATTCGGCAGCGGCCACACCGTAGATCGCACTGTCGCCCGCCATGGAAAGGGTGCCGTCAGGAGCGTAGACAAACCCATTCACCTTGATGCCGGAGCTGATCTTGATATCGCCGTCGCAATAGATGGCACCAGCATAATCATATCCGCCCGTAATTGCTTGATTATTCCCGCCTAATGTTAATTTTTCTACCTCAGGCATATACATTTTTCCGTTAATACAGGTGTTGCTTAGATTCAGATTATCCTCATGCTCAAAATGGAGGGTACATTGGTCCGCATTCCCCTTGGCGTTGATCACCAAATTGTTCAGCTTGCAGTCTTCACCCAAATAAAAAATGACGTTACCCTCACCATTAATCACAATTTTAGCTGAGTTGACCGCGCTTAGTTTATCAATCCGAATGATTATAGTTTCACCTGCAGGCGCATTCACCTGCAAAACCGGGTTATCCCATTCTAAAACTACGCTTTTATAGTGGCCACTTTGGGAAACCTCGACCGTTTTCCCTTGAATCTTTAAGCTACCCTTATTGTCCAGTTTGGGTGCTTCGCTTTCGGGTACGTCCTGCATAGAAAGCTCATAATCCTGCGTTTCTATGTAGTTTGTAAGCTGTTCACCGAGCTTTGATGGCTTTAGCTTTACAGACGATCCTTTGATCAGCTTTCCATCATTAAATAGCTGCATATTTGGGCTGAACTCCGCGTCGCCTTCCTCTACGATAATGGTTCCGGTCACGCTGGCAGTGCCGTTAAAAGAGACATCTTCTTTAAAATATCCCACCACAGAATCCGGCGCCTCTACTGCAAAGACTGCAAATGGAACGGCAAGCAGCAAAAATGACATTGCCAAGCATAGCATTTTTTGCCCCTTCATAGTAAACTCCTCCTTAAAAATAGTCTTGAAAACAAAAAAACCGCACCTTTCGGTAACGGTAGCTGGCTGTCTCAATA
>CABSMD010000235.1 GCA_902478725.1 uncultured Clostridia bacterium | reverse complement strand
CCATGCGGACGGCCTCCCCCGCGCCGTGTTTCACTCCATACACCGTCACTCCGTCGGCCAAATCGGATGAAATCCGCATTGGGATTTCCAGGGTATTGTCCTCACCGATTCCGCCGCAGTACACCCTGTCATAGATGCCGGCTAAGGAAGCGGTCGCCAGGTCGCCGACCTCCCCTACCACGGTGCGGAAAAAGGCATTTTCACCCATCGCCTTCAGACTTGCCGCCGTAGCCGCATCCAACGTAACCTTGACGGTTTCATCCCCGCCGTAATAGGTCTTGCTTACCTGGAAGACATAAGCCGGGGCGTCGGCGTACAACACCGCCGACAGGCCCAAAAGCATAGTAAACACAAGCAACATGCTCAACAGTCTTTTTTTCATGGTTCCATCCTCCCTTTTCTCTTTATTCAATCACGATCTCCCTCTGTGCCGCCTCCTTTACGGTCAGCGCCGTGCCGTCGGCGGTACGCTTGAGTACGGCGTATCCCCTTGCGTAGTAGATGCCGCTGGTCAAGCCCTCCCCGTAAATCCGGACGCCGTAGCGCCAATCCGAGCTGTGACCATACGCCGCCAGAGGCTCCGATTGTATGTTTCCGCCGTCATCGCTGAATTCCACGCCGTAGGATTCCAGCTCCCAGCCCGTCGGCACCAGAATGCTGGCATAGATCACAACGCTGTTATAGGCTTTGCCGCTGCCCTGGTATTGGTAATCGGTCTGGGTAAACACCGCGTTCTCCGACCCGCTGATCTGCGGAACGCCGACTTGGGGAAGCTGGCGGAAGGCAACCGATATGGTTACATCCGCGGCTACCCTTTCCAGGGTGACGGCTCCGTCGCTCCCAACCACCAGCGGCGTTTGTCCGGCTGTTACCGAGGCAATTTCATAGCCCTGGTCCGGCACGACCGTGAAGGAGAAGCTCTGCCCGTCTTCCACGGAAATACTGCCGGGCACAGGCGTACTCTCAATAAGCACCCCGCCGTTTTCTCCGACTTCAAATGAAACCGTATGCGTGCCGCCTGTCACCTTTCCGGTCGGCGCGGAGTAAAAATGGCCGGTTCCGTCCGTAATATGTACCCGGATAAATTTTCCAACGTTTGCCGCCGTAACCGTGTATTCTGTTTGGCCGGCGCCCGCGATGTCGCTCCAGCTCTCTCCATCGGCCGATTCCTGCCATGCAACCGTCTCTCCCGCCGTGCCGCTCACGGTCAGGGTTTTGCCTGCCTCGGCGCTGCCGCTTACGGTAAACAAGGGCCGGCAGACGACGTCCAGCGCTTTGACAATCCGCGCATCGTCCTTGCTCCTCTGCATCCCGCCGAACCGGACCGCATGGTAGTCACGGGAGTAACTGCACGGCAACGAACTGTCATAACCGGCAAACTGAGGAACCGGAACTCCATTGAGGGTCAGGCTGATGCCATCGTAGGTATACCCATAACCGGCGGTCACGTTACACAGGAACGCCGCAAAATTCTTTTGCAGGTATCCGCCGTCCCCCAAGGCAACAAAGTAGCTTTTATAATCCGTGTCGTTCGGCTTGGTCCACGGCTCCACAACCGCCCCCGCCGCCGTTATGGCAAGCTGTGGACAGAGGTAAAAGGTTTCGCTTTTGGCAACCGCTTTCGCGCCGCTGCCGTCGTTGACGAAGAGTACCATCGTGTACGCGCCCGCCATCCGGACGGCCTCGCCCGCGCCGTATTGCGCCCCATACACCGTCATTCCGGCAGTCAAATCGGGCGAAACCCGCATCGGGATTTCCAAAGTATTGTCCTCCCGTATCCCTCCGCAGTACACCCTGTCATAGAGGCCGGCCAAAGAAGCGGTCGCCAGGTCGCCGACCTCCCCTACGACGGTTCGGAAAAAGGCGCTGTCGCCCTTGGCTTTCAGAACTGCCGCCGTGGCGCTGTCAAGCTTCAGCACAACGGTTTCATTGCCGCTGTAATAGGTCTTGCTCATTTGAAAGGCGTACGCATCCTGCGCGCTTACTACAGCAGATGTCAGCATGGTTGTCAGACATACGGTTAAAAACAGACTGGATAGTTTTTTTAACACGATTCATCCCACCTTTATTCTATTTTAGATCTTTGCCTTTTCCTCCTGGTGCAGTATGTCGAACCTTATAAACGCGATTATGAGTGAAATGATAGAAAAGCTTTCGGTGATGATCCCGGCCACCGACCCGTTTGTAATATTATAGACCAGCCAGCAGGGCGACCCCGGAAAATAAAGCAGGCGGATCCGCGTCGGATTGGTCTCCCAAAAGGCGAAGGTAGTAGTCACCATCGAAATCATGGGGAGGATGCTGAACCAATTGTCCCAGGTCAAAAGCCCCATCCCCGTATAAAGCAGGATAAATACAGCGATCCATGCCTTGTGCCTGGCCCATGCGTGCTTTTCGCTTTGATAGAAGATACTGTTGCGAAAGATACTGACCGCGTTCATCGCCACCCCGGTAAAGGCGTTCAGCATAAAAAAGTGGACGCCGAACACCAGAGAGGACAAAATCTGAAAAAATAAGATATTCTTTTTGCTGTTAATCTGAAATGACAGGAAAACCAAAATCATTCCAACGATGCCGACTGTCTGTGCGATCATCAAGTACATGAGAAAAACCCTTCCGTTTCCATATGATTTTTGCTTTCTCTCCTCTTCTCCTTTCATGTCATATTTTGCTTTTTGAAACTGTGTTTGACTTTACTATGAGACTAGTATATAATGAATTTGCAGAAAAGACAAGAAAGCCGATTGCGTTCTTTTTATACTATATTGCTGTGCGGAGGGGTTTTTATGTCCTATTACTTATTGCTGGAACAATACTTTGACGCAAATCTTCCTTTTTTCTATCATATCAATGAACCGTGGTACTCCTCCCACTGGCATGACGAGCTGGAACTGATGTATTTTACCGAAAATGTTACAAATGTCTACCTGAACAATCAAAAGATACAGGCAAGGCCGGGAGATGTGGTAATCGCCAACTCCAACGTCATCCACTCGATGAGTCCTGCGGACGCAAAATCGTCCTATTACTGCTTTTTGTTTAAAAAGAAATTTATGGAGGATCACAGGCTGACCAATGTTTTTTTCCGTCCCTTTCTTACAGATCCCGCTTTGCAGAAGTATTTTGATAAGCTATTGGCTGATTTAGAGAAAAAAGAGGAGCAATACAGGATCTACACCCACGCGGGGCTTTACGCGATTCTGACCCTGCTGTGCAGGAATTACGCAGAAAAAAACGGCTCCTATATGGCAACAGGAGCCGGTAAAAGCTATATGGTGAAACAAGCGATCGAATACATCAATATCCATTTTGCAGAACCCATTTCGCTGGAAAGCGTCGCAAAACAGATCGGATTCAGCAAATACTATTTCTGCCATGAATTTAAAAATGTCACCGGGCATACGGTGAGCTCCTATATCAACTTCCTCCGCTGCCGGTACGCAAAGGAGCTGCTGTCTACCACCGACTACAGCGTCGGCAAGATCGCCAAACAATGCGGTTACAATGAACAGGCCTATTTTTCAAAGGTTTATAAGCAATGTATCGGGGTATCCCCCTCAGCCGAAAAAAGAACAACTTAGGCTACTTTTTTTGCTGGACGGTTTTGTTATGCACTCATGGATAAATAAAACAGCGCACTCCGGTGCGGCGGCCGCACCGGCAGACTTCAATAAAAAACCGCCTATTCTCCGGCAAAAACACAAAACAGCCGTAAAAAATTCCATTAACAATTTGTAATGGTTCCGGCTTTTGTGGAATGCAATCTTAGAAAAACCACGGAAAGGTTGTTTATCCATCCAAATCATTAAGATACAACATACGAAAGATAAAAAAGAAACAGGTATGGATGTTTTGAAATTGCTGGGGGACATATATGCCGAGAAAAAGATTAGAGGGTGAGACTCCTGCAAAGAGGAGCTGTTGGCAAAATAGAAGAAACCGCCTTTTTATGGTAAAACAAAGTCATAAGGAGGCGGTTTTATAATGGGGAAAAGCGACAAGCAAAGGAAGATATTATTCATAGATATTGACGGCATGATACCTCAAATCCCGCGTCGAGCACAGTATTTTTATGATCAGGTCGATGTTCTGCCAAGGATATTATCGGGTGTATAGCAGATTGCGCAGTAAATGCAAAAGGTGTAACAATTTATCGCATTGCACCCATGGGCCGGGGGCGGATTCGGATCAATGCCAGCTCGTTTTATCCAGCATTCTATGCAAATATGCAACGATGTAAAAC
>CABSMD010000234.1 GCA_902478725.1 uncultured Clostridia bacterium | reverse complement strand
CCCTCCGGCATACAAAAATCGAAGCCGAATCGGGGCAGGAAGCAAGCATCCTCCCGAACCACCGATTGGTTATCCACCCGAACCTCTCCACTGGAGAGAATGGTATATTCCGTCACAGCCCGTACAAGCGGGGAACGGCCGGCCGAGGCAAGGATAAAATCAACCCGGATCCGTACGGCCTCCTCTGTCTGTTCTGCGATCTGACAATCGTAGACATTGGTTATCAACCGATCTAGATTTTCGCTGCTGTGGACGTCACCCGTGTACTTCCAATTGGATACTACATTTTTGTCGTTATCGTTCACCGGACGCCAGACGGAAAGCTTGGGCATACCGGCCAGCATCTCGATTCCGTTTTTTTGGATGCTTTCGAACCCACCCTTGATACGGTTAAAGACATAGGAGAAATCGTCCCCTTCGATCAGGATATACTCCCGGTCTGCCGCTTCGACACAAAGCGAGGATGCTGCAGCCGGCACCGCACGGTGTTGCTGTGGCATAGCCTGCCCACTACAGGTAAGCTCCAGCTGTGTAAACGCCACCTCATATCCGGCTTCCGCCCAGAAGGTATCACGTTTTAATACGACCGAAAGGTCGAGATAGCAGCCAAAGTGCGTCTCCTTTGGGGCGCTGTAGGGGAGCCGGATCGTGCCGGAGGAGTGTGGCCTGACCTTAGGCGCGCCTAAGCGGCCCTGCTCCAATATCACACCGTCGTTTTTGAGTTTCCACACGATTTCATAATCATCCAGCGTGATAAAATCATGCAGATTGCGTACCCGTACCGCGCCCTTTTCTAACTCTACCGCTTCAAATTTCACATACTGGTAAACGTATTTCACGTTGGTAAGTCCTGTGTGAGGTGTCCGGTCAGGGAAGGTGAGGCCATCTACACAAAAATTTCCGTCATGCGGATATTCGCCGTAATCCCCGCCGTAAGCATAATATTCCTTCCCATTTTCATCGGTAAGCGGGAAGGAATGGTCCGCCCATTCCCAAATACAGCCTCCGATTAAGCGCGGATATTTAGAAAACAGCTCCCAATATTCCTCTATCCCCCCGGGGCCAAGGCCCATTGCATGCCCATACTCACACAAGAAATAGGGGCGTTTGTCAGTACGGTTCCTGCCTTCCTTCTCCAATGCTTCCAATGCCGGATACATCCTGCTTGGAACATCTATGGTATCCGGATTCCCGGCCAATCCCGCCCCTTCATAATGGATCAGACGGGAGGTATCGCGTGAACGAATCCACGCGCTCATCGCCTCATGGTTCACCCCATACCCGCTTTCATTTCCGAGCGACCACATAATAACAGAAGGATGGTTTTTATCACGTTCCACCATCCTGACGGCACGCTCCACAAACGCCTCCTTATAGTCGGGGCGGTCGGTTGGCCATTCGGGATGGAAGGTCTGGTATTTATAGCTTGTATTTCGCGTACAAAAGCCGTGCGCCTCAATATCCGTTTCGTCAACGACGTAAAACCCAAGTTGGTCGCAAAGGTTATAAAATTCCGGGGTGTTGGGATAATGTGAGGTGCGGATGGTGTTGATATTATGCTGTTTCATCAGCTTTAAGTCGGTCAGCATATGCTCAACCGGAGTATAATATCCCTGGGTTGGATGGGTGTCATGCCGGTTCACACCCTTTAATTTGACCGCCTTTCCATTAATCAGCAGCGCGCGGTTGGATGCGACCTCCACCTTGCGCAAGCCAAATGGTACCGGGATAGCCTCCTCCTGCGTTTCGATAAGAAGAGTATACAGGTATGGGGTCTCACTTGACCACAGGTTCGCTTGCTCCACCGTGAAGGAGACCTGCCCTTTTGCTTTTTTTGAGGCGATCTGGTTGCCCTGCGCGTCAAAAAGGGAAACCTGTACCGGCAGCGTGTCCGGAGAGAGCTCTGCCGTTACGGTACCATTTTTGAAATCTATGTCCAAGTCGGTTTTGATAAAGACATCGTCGATCCTCTTTTTTGCGCGGAACAGCAGGTAGACGTCCCGGAAGATACCGGAATAGCGGAAAAAGTCCTGATCCTCCAGATAGGTTCCGTCGCACCATTTGAGTACCTTTACGGTCAGACGGTTTTTTCCGGGAACAAGGTATTGTGAAATATCAAACTCGCTCTGCAGGTGAGAGCCCTGCGAGTATCCCGCTTCCTTTCCATTTACATAAAGAAAGAAACAGGAGGACACACCCTCAAACACAATATGGGTATCCCGCCCCTGCGGATCCGCATAAAACTCGGTTGCATAGACTCCGGCTGGATTTTCATTGGGTACGTGCGGCGGGTCAACAGGAATGACATAGGTCACATTGGAATATTGCACCTGGTCATAGCCATAGCACTGCCAGCACGAGGGCACCGGGATCGTATCCCATTCTTCAATGGGGCAGTCGGCTTCAAATAGTTCCTCTGCTGCATCACACTCACGCGGAAAATAGAGAAAGGACCAATCCCCGTTCAACAGCTTATAAAAGCTGGAACGGGCTTTTTTCCCCTCCAAAGCGTCCGCCGTATTATCATAGGGGAAATAATAGGCGCGCTGTGGCAGACGGTTCTTATGTAAAACCTCCGGATTTTCCCAAATTTTCTCTTTCATTGCTTTCCTCCGTTTCTGCCGCACATGATTGCACGGCGGTAATCACTGGCTGTTGAAAACAGTTTAGCCCAGTATCGTAAAAAAATCAACTGTTTTATGAAAAAATAACAACTTTTTTATTGACAAATTTTTTGTATCCGATACAATAAGAAGAGGGAATCTATTTTATTGAGTTGGGAGGAATGGCTGTGAGGGTGGTATCCGGTTCTGCGCGGGGAACAAAGTTGAAAACGGTTGCATCCCGGCAAATCCGTCCAACCTCCGACAAGGTAAAGGAATCGGTTTTCAATATCCTGCAATTTCGTATTTCCGGCACAATGGTGCTTGACCTGTTCTGCGGCTCCGGCGCATTGGGGATCGAGGCGCTCAGCCGGGGGGCGCTGCAGGCGGATTTTGTCGACCAGAGCGCCCGGTCCTTAGCGGTCGCAAAAGAAAATCTGATCCACACCAGACTGCTTGACCGTGCCAGATTGCTGCAATTTGATTGGAGAAATTTTTTAAAAAGCTATGCATTTACGCAAAACTATGATATAATATTTGCTGACCCTCCCTATGCGATGGAGGCATTACATACGCTTTTGGTTCTGATAGCGCAAAGGCGGCTTCTCTGCGAGGACGGTATTTTGGTTTTTGAAGGGCCGGAGGAGCTAATACCGGTACAGGCGGAAGGGTTTGCGCTTATGAAAGATGTGAAATACGGCAGTACCAGAATTTTGATGTATCAGAATTTAGGATAAGACAGGGGTTTTTGTATGAAGACTGCGGTTTACCCGGGCAGTTTTGATCCGGTAACAAATGGGCATTTGGACATTATTGAGCGTTCCGCAAAAATTTTTGACAGGGTGATCGTTTCCGTGCTGCAAAACAGCGCGAAGGTTCCGGCGTTTACCAACGAAGAAAAGCTTGACATGCTGCGCCGCGTGACGGCTCATATATCCAACGTGGAGATCGGCTTTTTTGACGGCTTATTGGTGAATTACGTGCAGCAAATGGGGGCGCAGGTAATTATCAAGGGCTTGCGTGCCGTATCAGACTTTGAGTACGAGCTTCAGATGGCTTTGATGAACCAGAAGCAACAGCCGGGGATCGAAACGCTGTTTATGATGACGAGCAGCGACAATTCCTTTTTGAGCTCCAGCATCGTCAAAGAGGTTGCGCGGCTGGGCGGGAATTTGAACGGCATGGTGCCGGACATGATTATTCCGGATATCACTAAAAAATTATTGGACAAGGGGGATCACTAAGTGGATTTATTAGAATTGATTGATACGTTGGAGGAAGCGATAGAAAGAAGTGCATCGATCCCGTTATCGGGCAAGAGTTTGGTAGACAAGGACGAGCTTTTGGATTTGATAGAAGAGATCAGGCTGAAGATGCCTGAAGACCTAAAGCAGGCCAAATGGGTAAAGGAGGAACGCCAGCGTATTCTGCATGAGGCACAAAAAGAGGCAAATACGATTGTGAAATCTGCCGAGGATAAGCTGATTTCCATGATTAATGAACACGAGATCACTCAGCAGGCGCAGGAAAAAGCAGAAGAGATTATTGAAAATGCGAAGAATACTGCCAAGGAGATCCGTGTCGGCGTCAGGCAGTATTCCAACGACATCCTGGCCGATTCGGAGGATGTGGTCGACGAAATCAAGGG
>CABSMD010000233.1 GCA_902478725.1 uncultured Clostridia bacterium | reverse complement strand
GGCATGTCATATACAGCGTAAGCGAGACGCGATCCGGCGAGCAGCTCTCCGAGAAAACCGGCTCCGGCCAGCCTTCGGATTTCCAAATACGGTACAGATTGGGGATGCCGCCGCCGGTGTATTCGCCTACATCCACGAAGCGGAACATCCGGGCCATTGCGGTGTTTCGCGGGTCGGACACGCCGCCGCTTTTGGCAGTGTCAAGAGGCACACGGAAGCTGCCGGGGTTGGAGAGGGTGATCTCCTGATAGCCCTTGCTGACGATGATGCCGCCACTGCCATGATAATCCGCATTAACAAGGCAGTTGGCCAGCACTTCACGCAGAGCTTGACGGGCGGGCTTTTTCGCGTTCTGTTGCAGCTTGTTGTACGCCCAGTAGTAGAATTTATAGACATTGCCGCTCCAAGGGGTTTCTTCCCAGTTGCCTTTCGTATCAAGCTGCTCACGGTAGGTTATGGCATAATTAGGGTATTCGCAGAGAATGTCTTGGTGATTGCCGAACATCAGCAGTCCGGCGAAAGTCGGGTGCAGTAAGCCGCCGTCATCGCCTATAGCATCAATTTTTTGCAGGAATGCTGTGTCGTCCAAGCTCTCCCACATGTGTCTGGGGCGGTACAGCTTCATCCTTTGCCGGAAGCTGCGCACACTCTCGGAGTTGAGGGCTTCAAGTCCCATGCTGCGCACCAAGTGCATATCCGGCGACCGGACAGCCGCATCCCGCACCATGGCCTGATACTCCTCGTGTGTACAGCGGTAATCACCCTCGCCGCTTCGGCGATAGGTGTTGCGGGTGTCATTGTCAACATACACGGGCTTGTAGGCCCGATCCGCACGGGGGACTTTGATAACGACGATGTGATCGCCGCCAACCTCTTCCACATACACATCTTTTTCGGCCAGGATATTGACACTGACTTTCATGGGATCATTGATGATGTGCCAAAATTCACGGATCAAGCCGTCGGGATCGGACAGATCTACGGAATCGAAGGTCTTGTCCGCTGTCTCGATAACGCCCAGCAGGATGATGCCGCCCAGCGTGTTAGCGAAGGCGGAGTAGGTCTCCCAAATGCTCTTGGGCAGACCGCCCAGGGCCTTTTTGGCCTCTATGCGGTTGTTCTCCCGGTATTGCTCCAGGCGACTGAAATCAAGCATGGATGCCACCTCCCTTGGAGGATATTTTAGCATATTGGGGGCAGGATGGCAATGCGAAGCGGTATTACATCTTGCCTTGGGACAATGGGGTTGATAAAAAGGCACATATTAACGATGTTGCCGCAACTGTCCTCAAAAAGCCTAAGCCGTTGACCACTTGCGATGGAGCGGCTGTGATAATTCTATGCTCTCGGCAGACCAGAGTTTAGAACATATTTTTTATGATTGCCGATGCAATATTTTTGCCCTCTCTGTGGTCACTTGCAGTTTTAGAAACCGTGGTTTTGTATCTGCCATCTCCGTAGTAAGTAAGCCGATAATGTTTGCCATCTTCAGTAATGGTAAATCCCAGATCCATTAACGCTTGTCGTAAAGTTCCGCTCATCGTCCTATAGTCTTTAAGAAGAATCTTTACTGAATTTGCTCGTTTTTCAGCTGTTCCTTCAAACCCATTTTTTTGGATGATGTCCGACAGCACATCATGCCTCCTCGATTTAGGCGCTGTGTTTTTCAGCTTTTCGGCAACAGCTTCTAAGATCATTTCCTTGATTTCTCCCGGGAAAAACTCGTCCTCAACACCGAGATAGATAACTGCAACATCTTCTGTCGAGTCAAGCTTTGCTTTTAACCCTTGATTTTCATAGGATAAGGCATCATTCGCTTTTGTTAGTTGCTCCACCTGCTGTTGAAGTTTTTTAATATCGTCATCGAAATATGCGATTAGTTCATCCGCGTCATTAAGCGCCTTTGCTTTCTCCAACTCTGCAGCAAGCCGTTCTTCTTTCTGGCGGCTGTATCTGTCGCGTAATAAAGCATTGTTAACTCCAGACCAAGTGTAAAGTGTATCCACCAACTGAGAGTTGCTATACTGAATAACGCTTCGTATAACCCTCTCCATCAAAATATCATCACTGCCTTCATAGGCGCGATAAAGAAATCTCTTATGTCCTACGGCCTGGTTAGGGTAATATATACCAACTGCTCCATAGTACTCGTTTTTATCACTGCATTCGCGTCGTAACCTTGTATTCAACCATTCATCTTTTTGAACAAGTACATGAGCCACTCCTTTGAGCCGGCTGGCAATCCATTTTACATTAACAGGATATTCTCCAAAGAATGTTTTAGAGATGTAAACTACCGGCAAGTGATAATGGCTGACTCCGTTAATGACATCCACCAGAATATCCAAATTATCCTTGTCAATAATGACTGGTTTGTTAGATACGGGTAGATTCCCATCGTCCTTTATGTAACCCTTTTCCACCAGGAGCGAAATAAAGTGCGGTGTCGAAAATCCAGATTCAACAGTCAACGCGGAATCAAGATAACTTCTGTCAAGGCGAACTGACATTTTCATATCATTAAAGTTCATGACATAGTCAGTATCCCAAACCACGCCGTCCGTTTCGGCCTTTTCATAGCGTATAGCAATAGTATTCTGATTCCGGTATTCTTCTATAGCAAGCCACAAAGAATCGCTCCCATATCGAATATTCCTTTCCCCGTTCCAAACCATCCCGGGAATAACATTTTCCTCATGAGGACTACCTTGATTCCATTCTATAGCAAGGCAAATAAAATCGTCTTTGCTCAAAGTATCGTTAATTGACAAAACAGTAGAAAATAGCAGCATGTTAATACCTCATTTCAAATCCAATCCTTTTCAGTTACTTTTTGCCTCCACGCATATATGGGGCGACATGGATTTCTTTACCATTCCAATGACGCGTATATCCAGAAACGGTATGTTCAATAGGCGAAGCATGTGTACCGTGTTCCAAGCTATCAGAAATAGCAGAAGCAATTGTTTCAGCAGCTTTACTCGTTCCATAAGAGTTTGCGGTAGACCTATTAATGCTTGAAACGGTGCTGTGATCACCACTATGTGAACCACCTACAACTTTTGAAACACCACAAGATAAGGCTGCTCCAGCAGCAACTTTCGTCCCCTCAACTATAATTGAAGACAATATAGGGTGATTGGTTCTAAAGTTTCTCCACCCATCTGTAACTTTGTGAAATCCACGGATAATAAACGGTTCGGATTGATTTGCAATTGGAGCTGAATCAGCTCTCGGACTATCACTTTTCACAGCGAGGTTTTTGTTCTCAGTGTTAATAGTTTCGGCTTTTATCCCATCTGCAATTTCAGGTTCACTCTCAACAGTTTTTTTCTCAAGGGTGGAATTGTTTTCGTTTAGCACCGCTGAACTATCTGTACAGATTGGGGCGCTAAGTTTAATTACCTCACATGGAATGTATTTTCCATCACCAAAATCATGGAACAGCTTGTTTACAGGGTCATAATACCAATTTGTAGGATTCTGCCAATTCTCGCGGTGAGCCTCAAAATGCTCTTGATGAGTAAGGAATTGTATATTATCGGGTTCACCTTGATATTCAGGATACTCCGCTGCACTTTTCATATGCTGTCCTTCAAAGGCTTTACCGTCTTCGTCGTAGGCTTTACCTCGGTCGATAATATCCTGCTGCTGTTTTTTAGTCCAATCTCGTGTACCTTCACCCTCTAATACGCGTTGCTGTTCCTTTTCCCAAGCAAGTCTGATCGCTTTACTCGCATCAGCTGTTCTTCTCGACATAGGATTAACCCCCTATCCCGAGCAAGTCATAAAGATCGCTCAGGAATGAGTAAAAATCTTCATATACTTCATCTTCTTCAATCCGTCCGCCTTCAAGATTGTAAATTGAGATTTTTTCCCCATCCCTCTCGCAGAGAATAGGATCACCTGTGGACAACGCGCCGATTACAACATACTTGTCATCAGGACAGTCAGCACTATTAACATCTATTGTCGGCTTATGTTCAATACCATAAAACTGTACACCGGCGGGCAAAAAACACTCGCCGCCATCAGAAAACGTTAACCACTCTCTATATTGCGTTGGGAGTTTTACATTGTTTTCTTCCTCAAACCGGGTAATCAGTTCCTCGGTAACTCCATCGAAAAACGACATTTTCCCCTGTTCACTAATTTTATCAACTATATTTTTCAGTTCGTCCGAAAGCATAGATAATAAACCTCCGTTACAGTACGAAACTGCACTCCGCGCTGAGATTTCACACGGTAGCCGACAGAAATGATAACATCAAGATTATAGTAATCG
>CABSMD010000232.1 GCA_902478725.1 uncultured Clostridia bacterium | reverse complement strand
CTTTGGACCTATTACTGTGTCAGTCAAAATAGGGATGTGTCCAACCGGTTTTTCTGTATGCCGTCCGCGCGTACACGAATTTTAGGAATGCAGCTATATAAATATAATATCGAAGGTTTTTTGCAGTGGGGTTACAACTTTTGGAATACGCAGTTTTCCAAAAAAGCGATCGATCCTTATTGTGTAACCGATGCCGGGGGAGCTTTTCCGTCGGGAGACGCTTTTGTGGTGTATCCAGGAGAAGAGTATCAGCCGGTCGAATCGTTGCGGTTTGAAATCATGCGCGAGGCCATGCAGGATATCCGTGCACTGCGTCTGCTGGAATCGAAGATCGGCCGGGAGAAAACATTGTCCCTGCTTGAAGACGCAGGAGAGATAACCTTTTATAGTTATCCAACCTCTGCAAAGTGGCTGCTTGAAAAACGGGAGCAGATAAATCATCTCATTGTACATACAGAATAAAAAAAGGGGGGATTGAAAATGCGCAGTATACACGCTGATACGGCAAAAGTCAAGGGTGCATTCGATCATTTTTTTCAAAAATGCGTTGGATCGGGCCATGCCCGATTAGCGTTGCATGAAAATTATCGTCGACAAATTAAAACGATTGTGGAGGAACTGGGGTTTCGCTATGTCCGCTTTCATGGTTTATTTCATGAAGATATGGCAGTCTGCCGGAGAGACAAGGAGGGCAAGCTGTCATTCCACTTTACCTATGTCGACAGTGTATTTGATTATCTCCTGAGTGTCGGTATACGTCCCTTTGTTGAACTTGGGTTCATGCCAAAAACAATGGCGAGCGGCGATTCGACCGTGTTTTACTGGAGCGCGAACATTACCCCTCCGAACGATTATGAAGAGTGGTACCGCCTGGTGTTTGAGACCGTTCGTCATCTGGTGGAACGGTATGGGCTGGAGGAAGTAAAGACCTGGTATTTTGAGGTTTGGAATGAACCGAATCATAGCGGTTTTTTCACCGGAACGATGGACGACTATTTTAAGCTGTATGACTACGCGGCCAAGGCCGTCAAGGACGTTTCGACCGAGCTTCGGGTCGGCGGTCCCGCAACAGCCGGAAATGCCTGGGTCGGCGAGCTGATTGCCCATTGCTGGAATACGGGGACGGCACTTGATTTTGTCTCAACGCATACCTATGGCGCCGGAATCGATTTTGACGAGTATGGCGTGAAATGTCACTTCATTGATCCGAAGGATTGTCATGTAGTCGGCGGCGTGGACAAGGTTTATGCCATCGTCAAGGAATCAAAGATGCCCGGACTGGAAATTCATTATACGGAATGGAGCGCCTCCTCTTCTTCCCGCGATCCGGCACACGATTCCTATTTTTCAGCGGCTTATATCCTATCACGTTTAAAACGGGGGCAGGGGCATGTGGATTCGATGTCTTATTGGACCTTCTCCGATGTGTTTGAGGAGGGAGGCCCGGGAGATGGGGAGTTTCATGGTGGATTTGGTCTATTAACTCAGAATGGAATTAAAAAGCCATCCTATTTTGCCTACCAGTATCTCAATAGGATGAAGGATATTGAACTGGTCAATGACGATCCGGACTCCATTGTTTGCATGTCTGACGATGAGATCACAGTGCTTGCCTGGGACTATACCCATACTTTTGACGGGCAGTCCAACCAAGCGGTCTTTTCCAAGCTATATGAAAACGGCGATGCCGGTAAGCTACATATTTGTTTAGAAAACGTCCCATCCGGAAGATATGAGGTGGAGGTATGCCGCACGGGATATCTGCATAACGACCCCTATTCGGTTCATTTGTCTGGTGGAGAGCTACAATCGCAAAATGAACCGGAAGTTTTTGTTGTAGAGATGGATGGCGCATACGAAATGGAACTCGAACTAAAAACAAACGATGTGTATCTGATCCGCTTGATTCGGGTGTAAGAATCAAACACAAATCGTCCTGCCTTTGCATAAGATAGTAATAATTCACGCAAAGGTGGCAACCCAGATGAATGTTTGGTTTCGTAGATGGAAATGCAGGATGAATTATCGAAGACAAAAATATAACCGTGTTTTGGCCTTCGTTCTTGCCTTTTTAATCTTGTTTTTGGCAACCAGCTATTTTCAAAAAACAATAAAGCCAATGTTTCGTTCATTAGCGGTTAACAACGCAAAGGTGATCGCGGTGCGGACGGTCGAACGTGCCATTGGCGGCAACCAGATGATTCAGCAAATGGACTATACCGATTTGATCAAGATAAACAAAAGGGCGGACGATACCATTACGTCTGTCACTGCCGACACGGTAAAAATCAATCAGATTCGTTCTCAGTTGGCGCAGGATATATTGGACAGCCTGTCCCAAATCGATCCCTCCCAGGTGGGAGTCCCAATTGGAAGCCTGCTTGGCGGAGATCTGTTCGCTGGTATGGGACATAGGATTCCGGTCAAGATTTCACCGTTCGGCTATGTCAACGTGGATTTTGAAAGCTCGTTCATTGCTGCAGGCATCAACCAGACCAAGCATGAGATCAATTTGAAGGTAACAACCGAAGTCAGCGTTCTGCTGCCAACCGGCGTTGCGTCTACACAGGTAGAAACGACCGTACCTATGACCCAAACCATCATTGTTGGCAACATACCTGATTCGTATATCAATATTAACGGAATCAAACAAGCGGAGGACTTTGTACCGAATTTAGTACAATAATCCGGGCATACTAATGACAAAAACAGAGGGTAGATACTATGACAGAGCAGGAGCGTATCCTTACGTTACGCAAGACAATAGAACAGCATAATCACCAGTATTATGTTCTGGATGATCCAAAAATCAGCGACTTCGAATACGATGCTTTAATGCAGGAACTGATCGCGCTTGAGGAGGCAAACCCTGAACTGATTACTTCTGATTCACCCACCCAGCGAGTTGGTGGGCCAATTTTAGAGGGGTTTGAGCCGGTGACGCATCAGGTGGTGATGCAGAGCTTAAACGATGTTTTTTCGGAACAGGAGCTGATCGATTTCGACGCAAGGGTAAGAGCCGCGTTGGACGGTGAGCAGGTCGAATATGTGGTGGAGTATAAAATAGACGGTCTTTCCGTTTCTTTGGAATACCACGACGGCGTCTTTGCGATCGGCTCGACGCGGGGCGATGGGACAACCGGTGAGAATGTTACTCAAAATCTCAAAACCATCCGTTCGATTCCGTTAACCATCGACTACCCACGGGGGATTTTGGAGGTGCGCGGTGAGGTTTTTATGCCCAAAAGTGCGTTTGTAACGCTCAATGAGAGACGGGAAGTGACGGGGGAAAGTCTGTTCGCCAATCCCCGCAACGCTGCGGCAGGTTCCCTGCGCCAGCTCGACTCCAAGATCGCGGCAGAAAGACGGCTTGACATCTATATCTTTAATATTCAAAATAGCACAGATCATGAGGTGCATTCTCACGCGGAAGGACTGGAGTATTTGAAAAGCCTGGGATTTAAGGTTGTTCCTGACTACCGAATCTGCACCTCAATCGGAGACTGCATCAAGGAGATACAGGAAATCGCGAGGCGGCGCGGGGAGCTTGACGTGGATATAGACGGAGTGGTCGTCAAGGTCAATTCATTTGCCCAGCGCGAGCGCCTCGGAAGTACCGCAAAAGCACCGCGCTGGGCGGCTGCTTATAAATTTCCGGCGGAACGGAAACCCACCAAGCTGCTTGATATTGTAATCCAGGTGGGTCGAACGGGTGTTTTGACCCCAAACGCCGTTTTAGAACCAGTCCGTCTTGCCGGTTCAACCGTGTCCAGAGCGACGCTACACAACATAGACAACATTCGGCAAAAGGATGTTAGGATCGGCGACACGGTGATTGTACAAAAGGCAGGCGATATCATTCCTGAGATTGTAGAGGTAGATTTTTCCAAAAGGACCGGTGAGGAACAGGAGTTTGAAATGCCGGAAATCTGTCCGGAATGCGGCGCACCGGTGACACGCGATGAAGGGGAGGCGGCCGTGCGCTGTACTGGTATCGAATGTCCGGCACAGCTTGTGCGCAATATCATCCATTTCGCCTCGCGCGACGCCATGGATATCGAGGGACTCGGCCCTGCAATGGTACAAGCCTTGATAGACAACAAGCTGATCAAAAGCGAAGCGGATTTATATTATTTAAAATTTGAGGATTTGGTGGAACTGGACCGGATGGGGGAGAAGTCCGCCCAAAATCTGCTGGATTCTATTGAACGAAGTAAGGAACAGGATTTAAGCCGCCTGCTGTTTGCGCTCGGTATCCGGTTGATTGGCCAAAATGCATCTAAATTGCTGGCAGCACGCTTTCACGACATGGATACGC
>CABSMD010000231.1 GCA_902478725.1 uncultured Clostridia bacterium | reverse complement strand
GATGCGAGAAAGAAGCTGGAGGAGACGGCTTCCAATAAAATGAAGTCTGAGAAGGAAGCGGCCGTGCTGGATGCATTGTGTGAAAAGCTGGTTGCCAATATTCCGCCGGTCATGGTGGAAAGCCAGATCGATTCCATGATGAAGGATTTTGAGATGCGGATTTCTTCCCAGGGGATTAACTTGGAGACTTATCTGTCCTACATCGGTTCTGACGAAAAGACCATGCGCGACAGCTTCAAGGAGCAGGCAGAAAAGCGCGTGAAGTCTAATCTGGCTCTGGAAAAGATCTGTGAGCTGGAAAAGATCGAAGCGACGGATGAGGATGTTCAAAAGGAATTTGAAAAAATGGCGTCCATGTATAACATGGAGGTAGATAAGATCAAGGAACTCATTAAGGCCGATGACGTCAAAGCCGACCTTGGGATTCAAAAAACGCTGGAATTTTTGGTGGAGAACACCAAAGTGAAGAAGGCGGCAAAGAAAGCACCGGCTAAAAAGACAGCTGCGAAGGAATCTAAGGCCGATGCGGACGGCGATAAAAAAGCTGAGAGTAAGACAGCGGATGAATCAGAAAAGAAAGAAACGAAAAAGAAGACCACTGCGAAAAAGACAACCAAAAAAGAGGAATGATACATAAAAGGAGTGTTGAAGCATGAGTTTAGTACCTATGGTGATTGAACAGACAAATCGTGGGGAACGGTCCTATGACATTTTTTCCAGACTGCTCAAGGACAGGATTGTTTTCTTAAGCGAAGAAGTAAATGATGTAACAGCGTCTTTGGTGGTGGCGCAGATGCTGTTTTTGGAAGGGGAAGACCCGGAAAAGGATATCAGCTTCTATATCAACAGCCCGGGAGGTTCTATTACTTCGGGTATGGCGATTTATGATACGATGCAGTATATCAAATGTGACGTGTCGACCATCTGTGTCGGCATGGCCGCCAGCATGGGCGCTTTTCTGCTGGCTGCCGGCGCGCCGGGCAAACGGTTTGCCCTTCCTAACAGTGAAATCATGATCCATCAACCGCTGGGCGGCGCGCAGGGACAGGCGACCGATATCAAGATTCATGCGGAACGGATCATTAAAATCAAACAGACCCTGAACAAGATTTTAAGCGAGCGCACCGGAAAGCCGCTTGAGGTGATCGAGCATGACACCGAGCGGGATAATTTCATGTCAGCCGTCGACGCAAAGGCGTATGGGTTGATTGACGATGTTCTGGAGCGTAAAAAATAAGTTGTATTTAGAGAGAGCGAGGTGACACAATGCCTAAATACGAAGAGAAAAAACAACTGAAATGTTCCTTCTGCGGCAAGTCGCAGGAGCAGGTAAAAAGGCTTGTGGCAGGCCCGGGTGTTTATATCTGTGATGAGTGTATCGGGCTGTGCTCTGAGATCATAGATGAAGAGTATAACGATGCCGGTTTTGATGTGTCATTGGGCGACCTGCCTAAGCCGGTTGAGATCAAATCCATTTTGGACGAATATGTCGTAGGTCAAGAGAGCGCCAAGCGTTCCCTGTCAGTCGCAGTTTACAACCATTATAAAAGGATTTATTCCGATGTTGGCAGTGACGTAGAGCTACAAAAGAGCAATATCCTTATGATCGGCCCGACAGGCTGCGGCAAAACCCTGCTGGCTCAGACACTGGCAAAGATTCTGAACGTTCCCTTTGCGATTGTGGATGCCACCTCATTGACCGAGGCGGGCTATGTCGGCGAGGATGTGGAAAACATTCTGTTAAAACTCATCCAGGCGGCGGATTATGATGTGGAATATGCGGAGAAGGGGATCATCTATATCGATGAGATCGATAAGATTACCCGTAAATCCGAAAATCCATCGATCACGCGGGACGTCAGTGGTGAGGGTGTGCAGCAGGCATTGCTGAAAATTCTGGAGGGGACTACAGCGTCCGTTCCGCCGCAGGGCGGTCGGAAGCACCCGCATCAGGAATTTATCCAGATCGATACTACCAATATCCTGTTCATTTGCGGCGGCGCGTTTGACGGCCTTGATAAGATCATTGAGCGCCGTATCGGGCAAAAGACTTTGGGCTTTGGCGCTGATATTCAGGAAAAATCCAAGCTTGATCTGGGCTATCTGTTTCAGAAAACACAGCCGCAGGATTTGCTGAAGTTTGGCCTGATTCCGGAGTTTGTCGGTCGTCTGCCGGTTGTTGTTTCATTGGAGACACTGGATGAAGCCGCACTTATGAGTATTTTAACCCAGCCGAAAAACGCGCTGGTGAAGCAGTATATGAAGCTGCTGGAATTGGATGATGTGGTTTTAGAATTTACCGACGAAGCGCTGGAGCAGGTTGCGAAAAAGGCGATCGAGCGAAATACTGGTGCGCGCGGTCTGCGGGCGATATTAGAAGAGAGCATGATTGACGTTATGTTTGACATTCCGTCCGACCAGACCATAGAAAAGTGCGTCGTCACAAGGGGTTGTATTACGGATAACGAACCGCCGGAGCTGATTTATAATGCCAATCGCAAGCCGCTTCGGAAATCGTCGTCTAAGAAGCTTCCCAAGCCGGAAAGCGATACAGCGTCATAAATTAAAATAATAAGAAACAGCCTCAAATTGAAAAATTTGAGGCTGTTTTTAAACACAAAAATGCTGTCAAGCGCATTTGCTTGACAGCATAAATTTTCTATCTTCTCTTTATTTTGTCAATGCCTGCTGAATCGCAACAGCAACCGCGACAGTCGCGCCAACCATTGGGTTGTTGCCCATACCGATCAGCCCCATCATTTCCACGTGCGCGGGAACGGAGGAAGAACCGGCAAACTGTGCGTCAGAATGCATACGTCCCATCGTGTCTGTCAATCCGTAAGAAGCGGGGCCTGCCGCCATATTGTCCGGGTGCAGGGTTCTACCCGTACCGCCGCCGGAGGCTACCGAGAAGTATTTCTTGCCCTGTTCCACGCATTCCTTTTTGGAAGTTCCTGCAACCGGATGCTGGAAGCGGGTGGGGTTGGTGGAGTTTCCGGTGATGGAAACGTCAACATTTTCTAAATGCATGATCGCGACACCTTCGCGCACATCGTTAGCGCCGTAGCAGCGTACCTTGGAGCGTTCCCCATTGGAGTAGGCGGTTTCGCTGACTACGTTCACCTTGCCGGCCGCGTAATCAAAATCGGTCTGCACATAGGTAAATCCATTAATGCGGGAGATGATCTGTGCCGCATCCTTACCCAGGCCGTTTAAGATGACCTGCAGCGGATTTTTTCTGATTTTGTTGGCTGTTTTCGCGATACCGATCGCACCTTCTGCCGCTGCGAAGGATTCATGTCCCGCGAGGAAAGCAAAACATTTCGTGTTTTCTTCCAAAAGCATCGCGCCCAAGTTACCGTGTCCTAAACCAACCTTACGGTCATCCGCGACCGAACCGGGGATGCAGAATGCCTGTAATCCCTCACCAAGCGCCTTTGCAGCGTCAACGGCAGAGGTGCAGTTTTTCTTGATTGCAATTGCTGTTCCGACCGTGTATGCCCAGCCGGCGTTTTCAAAACAGATCGGCTGAATTTCTTTGACGATCGTATAAGCATCTACGCCTTTGTCCATGCCAATCTGCTTGGCCTCTTCGATAGAGGAGATTCCGTAGGACTGCAGCACTTTATTGATCTGATCTATTCTTCTTTCATAACTCTCAAACAAAGCCATTCCTTTATCCCTCCTTTATTCTTCACGCGGGTCGATGACCTTAGCCGCTTCATCGAACCTGCCATATTTTCCGGTAGCCTTCTGCAAAGCCTCGTCAGCCGGTGTACCCTTTTTGATCATTTCCATCATCCTGCCGAGCTGTACAAACTCATAGCCGATAATTTGATCGTCTTCATCAAGCGCAATGTGGGTGACATAGCCCTCGGCCATCTCTAAGTATCTGCTGCCCTTTGCAAGCGTGCCGTACATCGTGCCGACCTGGCTTCTTAAGCCCTTACCCAAATCCTCCAATCCGGCGCCGATCACCAGACCGTCCTCCGAGAAAGCAGACTGGCTTCTGCCATATACGATCTGTAAAAACAGCTCGCGCATCGCGGTGTTGATTGCGTCGCAAACAAGGTCGGTGTTGAGCGCCTCCAGGATGGTTTTGCCCGGCAGTATTTCAGCTGACATCGCGGCGGAATGTGTCATACCGGAGCAGCCGATGGTCTCGACCAGCGCCTCCTGAATAACTCCTTCCTTGACGTTCAGGGTGAGCTTACATGCGCCCTGTTGCGGCGCGCACCAGCCGATCCCATGGGTAAACCCGCTGATATCTTTGATTTCCTTAGCCTTCGTCCATTGTCCCTCCTGTGGGATCGGAGCAGGGC
>CABSMD010000230.1 GCA_902478725.1 uncultured Clostridia bacterium | reverse complement strand
TTAATCTTGTCTCCGTTCACCGTTGCGATTTCCTTTTGAAAGCTGATTGCACAGCCAGAAAAGACAAATGCAATTGATAAAGCAAGACACATAACCAAAGCTGTTAACCGTTTGCTCATACTGTAATTGACCTCCTCGTAAAAATATATTAACATTATAATCTATTTTTCCGGAAACTTCAATTCAAAAAAGCGCTGTAATATAATCTTAATATTTGAAAGGATTGTATCCGCATCGCCCGATGCCCCCTTCCGGAAGGTCAGACAGGGCTTTGCTCCGGCGGATAGCAACAGCTTTCCCTTGTTTTCGGCCACCACCGTGCCCGCCAGCGCCATCAGCTCCGGCGTCGCGTGGACAAAATAGAAATTCAGGTTATCGCCCGCTTGTTTGATTTCATGGATACCGACCGCTCCGGCCGTGTTTTTGAGCAGCGCAACCTCGAGTAGGTTCACCACGCAGGCATCCATGTCTCCAAATCGATCGCACAGCTCATCGCACATATCGCTGTAATCCTGCTGGCTCTCAATCTCCGCGATCCGGCGGTAGATATCGATGCGGGTCTCCTCCCCACGGATATAGGACTTGGGGATGTAGGCGTCGATCGACAGGTCAATCTGTACCTCGACCTTGGCCGTGACAATCCCCTGACGCTTCTTTACCTCTTCTTCCAGCATGGTGCAAAACAGCTCATACCCCACCGAATCCATATGCCCGTGCTGCTCCGCGCCCAGCACGTTTCCGGCGCCCCGGATCTCAAGATCCCGCATCGCGATCTTAAAGCCGGAACCGAACTCCGTAAAATCGCGCAGGGCGATCAAACGTTTTTGCGCTACCTCGCTTAGCACCTTGTCACGCTTGTACATTAAATAGGCATAAGCCATCCGGTCCGACCGGCCGACCCGCCCTCGCAGCTGATAGAGTTGGGCAAGGCCAAGCTTGTCGGCATCCTCGATGATAATGGTGTTGACATTTGGAATATCAAGCCCTGTTTCAATGATTGTGGTGCAGACCAGCACGTCGATCCCGCCGTTTTGCACCTCCATCATGATCCGTTCCAGCTCGTGTTCGGGCATCTGTCCGTGGGCGAACTCCACCCGGGCGGACGGTACCATTTCGCCGATCCGTTTAGCGATCCTCGCAATTCCCTCCACACGGTTATAGAGGTAATAGACCTGCCCGCCGCGCGATAACTCGCGGACAATCGCGTCCGCCACGATTGACAGGTTTTGCTCCATTACGTAGGTGCGTACCGGATAGCGGTCCTGCGGCGGCGTACCGATCACGCTGATGTCCCGTATCCCGATCATCGACATGTGCAGTGTGCGCGGGATGGGGGTGGCGGTCATGGTCAAAACATCCACGTCCTGCTTAATCTCCTTTAAGCGTTCCTTGTGTGCAACGCCGAAACGCTGTTCCTCGTCTACGATCAGCAGGCCCAGCGATTTGAACTTCAAATCCTTTTGCAACAGGCGGTGGGTACCGATCACAATATCCACCGCACCGGCGGCGGTTTCTTTTACAATCTCCTTCTGCTCCTTCGGGCTTTTAAAGCGGGACATCATCTCAACCTTGACGGCAAAATTCTCCATCCGCTTTTTAAAATTCCGATAGTGCTGGGAGGCCAAAATGGTGGTCGGCGCGAGATAAGCAACCTGCTTGCCGTCCATCACGCATTTGAAGGCGGCGCGGATGGCGACCTCGGTTTTCCCATACCCCACGTCGCCGCAGAGCAGGCGGTCCATCGGGATGTCCCGCTCCATGTCCGCCTTGACCTCATTGATGCATTTGATTTGGTCGGCCGTTTCAACATAGGGAAAGGTGTCCTCAAACTCTGCCTGCCAGGGGGTGTCGGGCGAGAACTGGTATCCCTTCACGTTTTGGCGCGCCGCGTAGAGCTTGATAAGCCCATCTGCAATATCGGCGCAGGATGCGCGCACCCGCTTTTTGGTGTTCTGCCACTCCTTGCCGCCCAGCTTGCTTAGCTTCAATTCGGTTTTGGAGCCGACGTATTTGTGCAGCATGTCAAGCTGTGTCGCCGGCACATACAAAAAGTCGGTGCCGCCGTACTTGATCTTAAAATAATCCTTCGTGATCCCGCCGGCCTTGACCAGCTCCTGCCCAACATACTGCCCGATCCCGTGATTCACGTGTACAACATAGTCTCCAACATTCAAGTCTTCCGCCGAACGGAGCGCCTTTTGATCCTTAGGTGGTTTACCAGCCTTTTTCATCCTTTTCTTTTTAAAGATATCCCGGTCGCTGATAACCGCCAATTTGAGCTGCGGATATTCAAACCCGCCGCTTAAGCTTCCCGTCGTAATGAGAAAACCCTCCGGCTGCTCGCTGTTGTCCTCGGTAAACCGTGCCGTGATTCCCTCTTTGGCCAGCTCATCGCGCAGGATCGTTCCCCGGCTGCGCCCACCTGCCAGCATGATAACACGGTAGCCCTGCCGTTGATAGAGCTTCAAATCCTCTACCAACAGGGCGGTGTTGCCATTGTAGGTGCTCTGTGATTTGGCCTCCAGGTTTACAATTTTTGCGTAAGAAATCCCCGTCCCACTCTGCACCAGCGCGCAAAGGGAGAGAACCGTCCGCTTTTTGTTGCGCGAAACCAGCCCGGTATATTCCGCGCAGTATTCCCCCGTCACCCCTGCTAATGCACCACGGTCCATCATCTGGGTTACACTCTGCGAGATCTCCCAGATCGTGTTCTCGATTTTTTCACGCACCTGCCGTGGCTCGTCAAACACCACCAGCGAATCGGCCGAAAAATAATCGGAGAGCTGCGGCGTCTCCGGATACAAAAGTGGAAGGTATTTGTCGTTTGAAGCAAAGTAGTGGCGGTTTCGAAACTTTTCGATGTCCTGCGCAACCCCCTCGCACTCACCGCGGTACGGTTCCAGATGCTTGCAGACCTCCTCCGCTTTTTCTCTGGTATAGATGATTTCATGTGCGGGCGGAACGGTAATCTTGGAAATCCGGTCGATAGAAAGCTGGCTGAACGGATCAAAGGAACGAATGGTGTCCACCTCGTCCCCGAACAGTTCAACGCGGTACGGCTGGTCGGCGGTCAGGGGATAGATGTCCATCAATCCGCCGCGAACGGCAAACTGTCCCCTGCCCTCCACCGTTTCGGCGCGGCTGTATCCGGCAAGGACCAGCTTGTCGGTAAGCGCGTCAAAATCGACTATATCACCCTCGGCAATGCCAACGGTGTATTCCAAAAATATGCTTTTCGGCAGAACTGGTTTGGCGGCGGAGGCGGCCGTTGCAATCACGATCCCGCCACCACGGCACAGCCGTTCCAATACCGACAGCCGCTGGGCCTGCACCTCGTTGCTTGCCGTGTCCAGGTCGTAAAAGATGTATTCCCTCTCCGGGAACAAAAACACCCGGTCGTCGCAAAAAAAGCTCAAGTCCCGAAACAGGTGTGCCGCCGATTCCTCATTCGGTGTAATCACCAGGCAGGACTTTTGTCCCAAATCCTGCAGCAACGAATAGAGGACGTGGGCCTTGTTCGAGCCCGAAAGCCCGCTGGCAAATACGTTTCCCTTATTTTGAAGCGTTTGTGCAATCTCGTCATATCCTGACAGTGCATTCAATAAGCCATCAAACAAAACTCCACCTCCCCTATTCGTCCTCAGCCCCTACGTGGTTGAACCGGTTCATTGCTGTATCCGCGCCGTCCGTAATCATCGTCTCCAGCGCCTCGCACACAATAGGAACCAGTTCCACCAGTTTTTTGGTCTCTTCTTTTGAAAATTTACCCAAAACATAATCGACCAGGGAATCTTCTTCCGGCCCGCCAACTCCGATCTTAAGGCGCGCAAACTGATCGGAATTGGTCTGATAGATCACCGACTTGATTCCGTTGTGCCCGCCCGCGCTGCCTTTTTTCCGGATCCGAATCCGCCCGACCGGAAGCGAAATATCATCGTATACTACAATGATATCCGATTCCTTACAATGGTATTTTTCCAGCAGAGAACGTACGCTCTCTCCACTCGCGTTCATAAAGGTCTGTGGCTTGGCGATCAGTACCTCCTGCCCCTCAATTCTCCCAATTCCTGTTAGAGCGCGGCATTCCAGCTTTTTGACCTTGATGTTATGCTTTTTAGCCAAACAGTCCACAAACTCAAAGCCGACGTTATGGCGGGTGTCCAGATACTTTCTCCCCGGGTTGCCCAGGCCTATGATTATCGTCATTCCCATTCCTCCTGCATCATCTTTGCGGATACCAAAATGTATTCCATGCCCCAAACCCCCTGTCCGGCTCGGACGGGGGGTACGGCTTTGTATGTATCAATGAGATTTTTATTGCTCGGTCGATCGTCTGCTCCTGC
>CABSMD010000229.1 GCA_902478725.1 uncultured Clostridia bacterium | reverse complement strand
CTTTTACAAAAGCAAGGGTTTGTTCGTCTACCTCAAAAACGCCGTTTTTCGCGCCGGCCTCGATCGCCATGTTTGCCATACAGAGCCGGTCACTCATGGAAAGATGGCGCAACCCGTCGCCGGTAAACTCCATGGACTGGTAAAGTGCACCGTCCACGCCGATCATTCCGATGATATGCAGGATCACATCCTTGCCGGATACCCATTTTTGCGGTTTGCCATGCAATACAAAACGAATCGCACCGGGTACCTTGAACCATGCCATACCGGTTGCCATACCGGCAGCCATATCAGTGGAACCCACGCCAGTGGAAAACGCACCCAGTGCGCCGTAGGTACAGGTGTGGGAATCGGCGCCGATCACCACGTCGCCGCTTACCACCAGACCGCGTTCGGGCAGGAGGGCGTGCTCCACCCCCATTTCTCCCACATCGTAAAAGTTCGTAATCTGCATGTCTCCGGCAAACTCCCGGCAGAGCTTACATTGTTCCGCCGCCTTGATATCCTTATTCGGTGCAAAGTGATCCATGACAAGAGATACCTTGTTTTTGTCAAAAACCTTGCCGTGATTCATTTTGCGAAACTCCCCGATGGCGACGGGGGAGGTAATGTCGTTGCCGAGTACCATATCCACCTTTGCCAGAATCAGCTGTCCCGCCTCCACTTCGGGAAGGTCGGCGTGTCTGGCAAGAATTTTTTGCGTCATTGTCATACCCAACGTTTGCTCACTCCTTCGTTTTCATTTCTTCGTCCAGTTTGGTCAGTTTGTATTCAATGGAATCCACCAAAGCGTTCCAGCTTGCTTCGATGATGTCGGTGGAAACTCCCACGGTCGTCCAGACCTCTGTTCCGTCGGTCGATTCGATCAGGACGCGCACCTTAGCGCCTGTTGCCTGCCCGGTGTCGAACACGCGCACCTTGTAGTCGGTCAGATGGATTCTTTTGAGCTCCGGATAGAATACCATCAACGCTTTGCGCAGAGCCAGGTCAAGCGCGTTGACCGGTCCGTTGCCGACCGAGGCGGTGGTTTCCGCTTTGCCGTCTACCTTGATCTGGATCATAGCGGAGGATTGCATCTTTCCGTCCGGCGCGGGAAACTCGCCGGTCGTTTTATAAAGCACCAGGTTAAAGTGCGGCGTAAAGTGGCCCAACAGCTTTTTGACCAGTATCTCAAAGCTTGCGTCCGCCGCTTCAAACTGATAACCGAAGTGCTCCAGCTCCTTTAGTTTTTCGACAATTAACGCCGTCTGGGGAGAGTCTTTGGTAAGGTCGGGCGCATAGTCCTTGATCTTTGCCAAAACGGTGGTGCGGCCGGACACCTCGGACATCAAAAATTTTCGTTCGTTACCGACCTGCCCGGGATCGACATGCTCAAAGGAACGGCTGATCTTCTGCACGCCGTCGATGTGCATCCCGCCCTTATGGGCAAACGCGCTTCTTCCAACATACGGCTTATTGCTCCGAAGCGGGATGTTGGATATCTCCGCGATCTTGACGGCTGTTTTGGACAGAAGCGGCAGATTGCCGTCGCAATCCATCCGGTACTTCAGCCTGAGATTGGGAATGATAACACTGAGATCGGCGTTGCCGCAGCGTTCCCCAAACCCGATAAAGGTGCCCTGCACCTGGGACGCACCCGCCTCGACCGCAAGCATCGAGCTTGCCACCGCACAGCCGATATCATCGTGACAGTGGATGGCAATTTTTTTACCGGGCAAGGTTTCAGAAACCTCCGAAACAGCGGAAAATATCTCATTGGGAAGCGCGCCGCCATTGGTATCGCAAAGGCAAAGGCAGTCCGCCCCGCCGTCCGCCGCCGCTTGCAGCACCTGCAGCGCATATTCCTTCTTCTCCTTATACCCGTCAAAGAAATGCTCCGCGTCAAAAATGACCTCTTTTCCTTGCTTCTTTAAATAAGACACCGTTTCCCGCACAAGAGCGAGGTTATCCTCGGCGGATATTTTTAAAATTTCGGTTACGTGCAGGTTCCACGCCTTGCCGAAGATTGCAACCACAGGCGTGTTCGCTGCCAGCAGCGATTGGATGTTTGCGTCCTGATCCACCGGCACGTTTTTTCGGTGTGTGCTGCCGAAGGCGCAGAGTTTTGCGTTTTTCAGGCATGTTTTTTGTAGCTGTTCAAAGAAGGCGAGATCCTTTGGGTTGGAGCCGGGGTTTCCGGCTTCGATATAGGACACGCCGAAGCTGTCAAGAGCTTTGACAATGTTCAGCTTATCCTGTACCGAGAAGGAGATTCCCTCGCTCTGCGCCCCGTCGCGCAGGGTGGAGTCGAATATCTCGATCTGTTTCATTGGCTGATCACCACTTTTCTACCAATTTATTAATGCCGTTCAAGTAAGCAAGGATACTGGATTCGATCACATCTGTCGAGAGGCCGCGCCCGGTCACGGTTTTATCGTTGATTTTCAGCTTTACGATAACCTCGCCCAGTGCGTCCTGTCCTTCCGAGACCGAATGGATGCTGTAGTTTTCCAGGGTGTGGCTGGTAGCGCCGACGATTTTATCGATGGCATTATAGGCGGCGTCGATCGGGCCGTCTCCGAGGGATACCTCCTCTAAGACCTCGCCATCCTTTTCGAGACGGATCACGCAGGTGGAGGAAGCGGAATTTCCGGTATGCACATCGAACCCAGCAAGCTTATAAACGGGATTGATCTGGGTACGGTTGTTGACCAGGGCTTCGAGGTCGTTGTCGTTGATCGCTTTTTTACGGTCGCACAGTTTCTTGAACTCTTCAAAGTACCTGTCAAGTTCCGCAGCGTCTAACTGGTAGCCCAGCTCAGACAACCGGCTTTCAAAGGCATGGCGGCCGGAATGCTTGCCCAGCACCATCTTGTTTTGCAGCAGGCCGATCGATTCGGGCGACATGATCTCATAGGTCGTTTTCTCCGCCATCACGCCGTGCTGGTGGATGCCCGCCTCATGAGCAAATGCGTTGGCGCCCACGATCGCCTTGTTGATCGGGGCAACCTGGCCGATGATCGTATACACCATCCTACTGGTTCTGGATATTTGGGTGGTATCGACGTTGCAGGTTGCTTCAAAGAATTTTTCGCGGGTTTTGATGGCCATAACCAGCTCTTCCAGTGCGGCATTTCCGGCGCGTTCGCCTATGCCATTGACCGCGCATTCAATCTGCGTCGCGCCCGCCTTGACGGCGGAGAGGGAGTTGGCGACCGCCATGCCAAGGTCGTTGTGGCAATGGATCGAAATTTCCGCTTTGTCGATATTGGGCACGGTGTCACGCAGAAATTTAATCATGGCATACATTTCATCAGGAGTGGCGTAACCAACGGTGTCAGGGATATTGACCACGTTTGCGCCCGCCTGGATCGCCGTCTCCACCACCCGGGACAAAAACTGCGGGTCGGAGCGCATGGCGTCCTCTGCCGAGAACTCGACGTTGCTGCAATAGTCTTTGGAATAGCGCACCATCTTGAAGGTGCAGTCAAGCACCTCCTCCGGCGTCATTTTCAGCTTGTATTTCATATGGACGGGTGAAGTGGCCAAAAAGGTATGGATACGTGGATCGGCCGCGCCTTTGACCGCCTCGTAGGCCGCGTCGATATCCTTTTTCGTGGCGCGGGCGAGGGAGGCGACGGTACAATCCTTGACCGCTCCGGCAATCGCCTTGACCGACTCGAAATCGCCGGGGGATGAGATCGCAAAGCCCGCCTCGATGACGTCTACCTTCATGCGTTCCAGCTGTTTTGCAACCTCTATCTTTTCTTCTATATTCATACTGCAGCCCGGCGCCTGTTCACCGTCGCGCAGGGTGGTATCGAAAATTTTGATCTGCTTTTCCATCATTCTTCTCCCTTCTGATCGTTGATAACCGCGCCGCGGTCGGCGGAGGACACACTTTGTGCATAACGCTTGAGATAGCCTTTGATATCGGCGGATTTTTTTAGTGGTATGGAATCCTTTCTTATTTCCAGCTCTTTTGCGGGAACCAAAAGCTCCAGAGATTCCTTTGGAATGTCGATAGCGATGGTATCACCTTCGCAGACGTAGGCGATTGGCCCTCCCGTTGCTGCCTCGGGCGAGATATGCCCGATTGCCGCGCCGCGCGTTGCACCGGAAAACCGTCCATCTGTGATTAAGGCGACCTGTTTGTCGAGTCCCATGCCCGCGATGGCCGAGGTGGGGGAGAGCATCTCCCGCATACCCGGTCCACCTGAGGGGCCTTCATAGCGGATTACCACAACGTCACCCGGCTGGATTTTTCCGGCGTAGATCGCCTCAATCGCTTCCTCCTCACTTTCAAACACCCGTGCCGGTCCCTGGTGAACCAGCATTTCTGGGGCAACGGCGCTCTTTTTGACCACCGCGCCGTTTGGGGCGAGCGAACCG
>CABSMD010000228.1 GCA_902478725.1 uncultured Clostridia bacterium | reverse complement strand
TACTTATATTTACATAAAGTATGCTTATTTAAGTATTTTTGAGCATTGTGCAAGATACTGTTTTGTTACTGCAACAGCTGCATTATATCTTTTTTTACTTCCACTAACCGCTTTAAGTGCATTTCTACTACTATTCGTCCATTCCCAGCCGGTTTTATCATCTGCGTGGGTAATATTATCACCTTTCGTATAAGATACTAAGTGTTGCGGTGTTGATTTTCCTCTGCCGATTTGTCCGTGTGCTTCTTTATCCTGTAACGGATGAAGAGCATAGCCTAGATACATATAAGCATTTTCTTTTTGCCCTTTTTTCCACGCCAACTCGCTCGCAACAAACCATGCAGATGCAGCATAATCTCTGCTGTCATCACTTCCTGAAGCATATTCATTGAAATGAACATACTGATTGGCAGAACCGGTTATAGCACCCCAACCTGAACTATATTTTATATCAACTTCTCTGTTGTATTTTCCTATTTTTTCAGCAACCGCAGCACTGAAATAGGATTTAGCAAGTGATGTAGTATCGTCCCTATGAACTCCTGCCCCCCATAAAGGCTGAACTCCACCATTTAATGATAGTTCTTCAGAGAACAAACCACCTATATGATCAAACATATTAAAACCTGCTGTAGCATCAGCAATTTTTTCTTCTTCAACATAGTCATTTATTTCAATAATATTTTTAAGAATACAAATTGTTTCTTGTGCATCTGTATTTAAGTCCAATTCCGAAATGATATTGTAAATATTTAATGCTTCAATTGATTGAAAATCATTTTTCATGATAATGAGCAAAATATAAATACTGTTCATCTTTTATTAGAGAAGATAGAATTATCATCATCCTTTCTTCTATAGTTTTATCACCAACCATATTTTCTACAAAATCAGGTTCACAAGAAAGGCGATTATTTAATACTTGATCCTTTTCTTCGTTATCTAAAAAGTCTATCTTGTTTCTTTTTATTTCATCTTTCACAGCTTTGTTGTTATAATTCAACACAACTTTATAGAGCCAGGATTTATAATTCCTGATTTCATTTCCACGAGATAAATTATCATACAAAACTTTGCAGACCTCTTGAGTACAATCCTCTGCATACTCATATTGATACTCAAAAAATTGATGTCAATAACAAATTAAATCCGTTCTGTATTGCTCGCAATCTTCCATTATATTATCTATGAACTTTTCATTGCTGTTTTTTTGGGCTTAAATTTAATCAAAATATTTTCCATAGTTTCAACAATCGATAGTGTTGAAAAAGCAATTAATCAATGGCAATTATTTGAAATAATTATCTAATCTTATTAAACATTATCGCAAGTGTTTTGTCAAGAGCTTTTACTAAAATAAAACAGGGTATAAAACAGTAAAATAAGGAACGGTTCCTTGTTTTGTGGTGTAGCTCTACCTACCCCCAACTGCATACGCATAGCAAAAAGGCACAGCCGTATGGCTGTGCCTTTCTTTGTATGCCTATCGTTTTTTCGAATTGGCGGGCGGCAACCTGCGCTCGCCTTTTATATTGGCGTCCATACACCGTAGAGCGTTATATTATCTCCTCCGTCAACAAAGTTGACAGCACCTAACCGGTGCCCGTCCCCTCTGTCGCTGCGCAACATCTCCCCGCACTGCGGGGAGTCATCCCTTACATTAAGGGGAGCCTTTGAACAGTGTATCTTAGGTTGTATGCCGAATTCGACGAACCGCTTATTTCTTCACAATGGCGCGGCAGATTTTGGCGGTATACATATCCGCCTGGCCGTAGCACTCACCAACGATAGTGACCATCTTGCCCTCGGTCACTTTCTTCAGGTCGTCCATATCCTCAAAGCAGATCTGCACATCGCAATCCCAGTCCCACACATCCGCATTGAACGGCTCCACCACGGCGTACTCATCTGCCACATGGGTCACCTTGGCGGTGAACTGCACGGTCTTGCCCTTGTACTTTTCGTCGGCTTTCACCTGGTTTTCCTTGTAGCGCTTTACAAAATCGTTGATTTTCACCTTTTGGGCGCCGTCATAGTCCGGCACGGTGGCAAACTGGTCGGCGATCACGCACTTTTTCACATCCACATCGCCAAACAGGTCTGTATCGTCGCACACGCCCTCAATAGTCACCGTGTCGCCTACCTTAAACTTCTTCAGATCCTGGTTGTTCTCCATGTAGACATTCACATTATACAGCCACAGGTCGTCATCATAAGCCCGCAGGGTCACATATTCGTCCTGAATGGTGCCCACCTGACCGGTAACGGCGATCACCTTGTCCGAGTATTTTTCGCTGGCGTTGGCGGCATCGTTTTTGAAATCCGTCATTACCGTGTCCACCGTTACTCGTGCTGCCGGTTGGTCAAAGTTGTAATCCTTTGGCCGATTGGCGACCACGACGATCACCACGATCACCGCCAGGATCACCCCAAAGATAATCAGCTTCTTCTTTCGTTTCTGTTTCTTTTGATCTTTCATTGCCTGGTCAACAGCCAGTTGCACCTCTGCATCGTTTGCCATTTTGCAAACCCCCTTTACTTTGATGGTTTCATTATACAACAGCAAAAAGGAGATTTGGTGTGCTGCCAGCACAACATTCAGGTGGCCGGCGATGCTATAATACAAAGCACAGACAGCACCTGAGCCAGGGCAGTCAGGCTGATTTGGGTCCAAATGCGTTGGGATTTGGTCTTATTTTGCAACCGGGCGATCCGATGGGTCCATTCCAGGTAGTTGGTCAGGATGGGCACCGGCACGGCATAACCGAAGAAGAAAAAACCAAAGGTGCACAGGGCGTCCAACAGAGAATGCGCAGTCGTCATCGCAACAATCATGAAAAACAGCAGGGCGATATCGTACAAGACGGCAATCAACTGGTGCCACCAGATCCCCTTGCGAAAGCCGGGAACGGTGCGCAAAAGCCGCTGAAGCTTGCTGCGCCGCTCCAAGTCCAGGATCAGATCGTCCATATTTCTGTACCGATTGGTTTCATCAATCTGGGTGCATTTCAAAACGATCTCAGACAGCCAGCCGTTCACCAACTGCACACCCGGCAGGCAGCCGGTAGCCATTACATTGATCAGCACGCCCATAGAGTAAATATCCGCTTTTGGCCCGGTTTGGTGAAAGCCGAATTGCTCCGGCGCAGTAAAGCCCTGGGTGCCTAGGATCTCCGTATCGCAGCTTTGATTACGCTTGACGGTGCGGCTGATGCCGAAGTCGATGATCTTCACCGTGCCGTCCGCCGCCAGCATAATATTGTTTGGGTTAATATCCCGGTGAACAATACCCAGCTTGTGCACCTGCTTCAGCCCATTACAGATCTGGAGCGCTATATTTTTGGTTTCCAAATCGCTTAGCGGACCCCGGCGCTCCATATACGCCCGCAGGGTACTGCCGCCGTTGATGAATTCCTCTACTGCATAAAAGCGTCCGTCCTGTGCCACTGTATCGTAAAAGCGCACAATGTTCTTGCAATCCAGGCGGATCAGCTTTTGATACATTTCTGTATCTTCCAGCCCGATTTCCTTCAGCACATACAAGCTGCCGTCGGCTATGGCCAGCTTCATGCGCGGGTTCATTTCTTTTAAAATTTCATAATGCATAAAAATTA
This sequence comes from uncultured Clostridia bacterium, assembly GCA_902478725.1. GTDB lineage: Bacteria > Bacillota > Clostridia > HGM11514 > HGM11514 > CABSMD01. Next base: position 796 of record CABSMD010000228.1, on the reverse strand, counting down.
CCTTGCTTTTAAAGTGTTACTATTATATCATAAATGCAAGGGCATTTGGCGATTTTTGCCAAAATAAGGAGAAGATGATGAAAAAAACCACCGAAGAGTTAATGGAGATCCTAAAACAGAAAAAGTCCATACATGCGTATTTTACGGAAGAAATCGACGAACTGGAATTCGCGTCCCTAGCTGAATACCTGGAACTGCTGCTTAACGAAAAAGGGCTCCGCAAAAGCGATGTAATCAAGCGCAGCAATATGGACAAAAACTATGCCTACCAGATTTTCAACGGCAACAAGGCCCACCCGTCCCGAGACAAGATGATTGCCCTTGCCATCGGTATGGGACTGAATGTATTAGAAACCCGTAAGTTGTTGAAGATCGCCGGCGCTTGTGACCTGTATGCCCGCAACCCGCGGGACAGCGTATTCATCTATTGCCTACATAAAGGGGCCTGCTTAATGGAAGTTAACGAACTCCTAAGCGATTATAACCTGGATATTTTGGAATAAATGTAGCAGAAATAGCACAGTTGACAACCAACCGTCCGGATTATGGTACTGTTGGCAGAAGAATTATGTTTCTATAACTTTCGGGCGGCAGATTGCCGCCCCTACAGAGGACTTTCCTGTGGACACCACCAATAAATTGTTCCTGTACCCGTAGGGGCGGATATTATCCGCCCGCTTTTTTATAATCATGTTCAATAAAAAACATAAAAATGTAGGGGCCGATGCCCACATCGGCCCGCTATATCTCCGTTAATAAATGTGAAAATCAACGCCCGAAGGCCTGTCTCTTATAC
>CABSMD010000227.1 GCA_902478725.1 uncultured Clostridia bacterium | reverse complement strand
GGGTACCCTTTTCCTATGCTTGCTCTTTCTTTTCTCGCACTCAAAAATCGGATCGGAATGGAATGGAACGAAATCCGCAAAAGTCGAAAACACCCTTTTATAAAGGCGATAACTTCAATCTACCGCAAAAGCAAGCATATTTTCTCATAACTCTTTATGAATGCTTATATTCCCTTATGGAACACGGGCGTCAAAAAAGCGTCAAACGGCTTTCCAGTCCCCCGATACAGAAATGCACAAAACCTACAAAACGTAGTATTCATGCGGGTTTTCGGCGGGAGCAAGCCCCCACCCTATGTAAACCATTCTACAATTTTTTATATTTTACCCGTTTTCATCATATATATAAAACGGGTGTTGCTGATGAAAGCAGGGATGTATCTTCGAAAATCCAGACAAGACGCGCACAGCGCGGGAGAAACATTGGATAAGCACCGGGAAATGCTGCACCGCTTTGCGGCGGACAATGCGATCACCGTCGTGAAGGTATACGAAGAGGTCGCCAGCGGGGAGAGCATTTTTGCACGTCCAAAAATGCAGGAGCTGCTTGCCGATCTGGACAAAAAGCTGTTTGAAGCCGTGCTTTGCATGGACATCGACCGGCTCGGCCGCGGCGACATGCAGGAGCAGGGCTTTATTATGAATCAATTTAAATATTCCAATACGAAAATCATTACTCCCAGAGAGGTATATAACCCGGAGGACGAAAAGGATGAGATGTTCTTCGAATTTAAGGGGATTATTGCCCGCAATGAGCTAAAGGCGATCAAACGGCGGATGTACGCAGGGAGGACGCGCACCATAGAGCAGGGCGGTTATATAGCCGAGCCCCCTTTTGGTTACCGGCGGGCGTGGCGGGGGAAGCTGCCGACCCTGGCGGCCGAGCCGGAGCAGGCCGAAACCGTCAGACTGATTTTTGATCTATACGTCAACCGTAATCTGGGTACCCACGCGATTGCCCAGGAGTTGAACCGGATGGGCCTGTCCGGCCGGAGGGGAGCGCCCTTTTCACGCAATACCGTGAGATTTATTCTGCAAAACAGAACCTACACCGGCATGGTGCAATGGGATAGGAACAAGCATGTCCATACAGGCTTGCCCGGCGGAAAAAACAAGCGTATCATAACGCCGCCAAGCGAATGGATCGTGGCGGAGGGGGCACATCCGGCAATCATAGATGCGGATTTGTTTGAAAAAGCCCAACAAATCCGTCAAAGCCGGGCGCATCCGCCCAGCAATACCGGCACCATTGAAAATCCGTTTGCGGGATTGGTATATTGCAGTGAATGCGGCGCGGCCCTGCAAAGGCAAAGTTTGAGGAAAAAATACGAATCCGCAAGATTGCTCTGTCCCACAAAGGGTTGCTGCCGTTCCGTGCTGGTAAGCCACATAGAAAAGGCGGTTTATCAAAATTTAGAGGCTATGCTGCGGGAACAGGCCGTAAGCCTGGAATACCAAAAAACAGACCAGCATGAAATCGACCGGCAGATGATTGCGGGGCTCGAAAAACGGTACGCTTTGCTCAAAAGACAGGAGGAATCGCTCCACGACCTGCTGGAGCAGGGGGTATATGACAGCGATACCTTTACTGAGCGCAAAAATAAGCTGGCCTCACAGATGGAGAGCGTGCATTCATCGATCTGTGAATATCGGAACAGTCGGGAGCATTTCAAAGCCATTGGATACCGTCAGGAAGCCAGTGCGAAGGAATTATTAAAAAAATACTGGGAGTGTACGGCGGCACAGAAAAATGCCATACTTAAGGCCATCATTCACCGGATCGAGTATACCAAAACAAAAGAACAAAGGGACGATGATTTCGCGATCCGGATCGAATATAAGTACTTGCTGTAGCAGGACCATATCTATCCTGCGTATTCTCACGAAAAGGATTGCCTGGAGGATTTGAACGTCCTCTTTACCCGTGCGGAACAGGAGATTATCAACCGTGCAATCAATGTAAAATGCCGGAAATCCGAGATCATCTGGGTGTATACCGACGTAGAACCCACCTCAGCACACCCCTGCCATATTCTTCCTTGTATGCGCATATAGTGTAATACAAGGAGGTGTTTGCTGATGTCGAGAAAGCCCAAACACAAATTTAAGTTTGTGGAACACTACAAGACAAACGATAAAGAGCGTCTATACGCCATATTGCACAACATCATCACTCTTTATTTTACGCAATCACAGCCGGAAGAAAAGGTGATGTAGCAAGGTATGGAACGGGTTGCAATTTATTGTCGGTTATCAAAGGAGGATGAAACCCAAGGCGAAAGCGAAAGCATCCAGAACCAGAAAAGTATGCTGCTGTCCTATGCACTGAAACAGGAATGGGAAGTGGTGGGCGTGTATGCAGACGACGACTTTTCGGGAACGGATTTAAGTCGCCCCAAGTGGAAAGAAATGCTCTCCGAGTGTGAACGGGGCAATGTGGATATTGTCTTGTGCAAAACGCAAAGCCGCTTTTCCCGTGATATGAGCGTGGTGGAACAGTACATACACGGCAAGTTTTTAGAATGGCGGGTACGGTTTGTGAGCATTGTTGACAATGCCGACAGCTCCAACAAGGGCAACAAAAAAGCAAGGCAGATTATGGCGCTTACCAATGAATGGTATGTGGAAGAAATCAGCGACAATATTCGGGCAGTATTCAAGGATAAGATGACAAAAGGGGAATATATCGCCGCGTTTGCGCCCTATGGCTATGCCAAAGACCCCCAGCAGAAAAACCACTTGATTGTAGACGAGGAAACCGCTCCCATCGTGCGGCAAATATTTGCGTGGCATGTAGGCGGCAAAGGGGCGCAGACCATTGCGCGGCTGCTCAATGAACAGCATATCCCAAACCCCCGCAAGTATCAGGAACTGACCGGCAGGCGCAAAACAAAGCTGTATGCAGAGGATGAAATTGGCTTGTGGAACAATTACACCGTGCGGGATATCCTGCACAACCAAACCTATTGCGGCGATACGGTACAGCATACGGTGGAAAAGGTCAGCTATAAATCAGATAAGATACGCAAGCTGCCCAAAAGTGAATGGATTATCGCGGAAAACACCCATACGCCCATCATTGACCGCCAGATTTATGAAATGTCCCAGCGTATTTTTGGTATGCACAAGCAGGTGGATAAGACGGGGGAAATCCATTTATTGTCGGGCAAGTGCTTTTGTTATTATTGCGGCTCGCTCATGCAGCGGAATAACAGCCGCGATACCAACGAATATTTGCGCTGCCGTCACAAGTACGATTTACCAAAGGAACGCCGCTGCCAAACGCCCAATATCCCCTTGCCCTACCTTGTGGCGTATGTCAAAGAGCGTATCAGGGAGATTACAAAGGAGTATGCGGAAAACAAGACCTTCCGCCAGACAGCCAAGGACAATACCTTTGCCAAAAAACAGCTTGCCAAAGCCAAAGCGGAATATACTGACGTACAAAAGGCAGTAACCAGCCTGTATCTGGATAAAGTCAAGGGCTTAATTGATGAAGAACAGTTTACCGCTATGAATATGGAATTTAAGAATAGGCGAGATAGCCTTGCTAAGACCATTGCAGAATACGAAAGCGAGCTGAACGCCGTCAATGAATTAAAGGAACGTAACTTGAGCGCAAAACAGGCGATAGAACGCTTTATGACGGATAGGAAGATAACAAGACAGCTCATTATGGATTTGATAGACAAAATCATTATTGGCGAAAAGGACGCATATACAGGCGAGGTTTACATTGATATCCAATGGAACTTTTAGAAGATAGGAAAACGCAAGCGGGGTTTCATCCTGCTTGCGTTCCTTTTGTTTATGGCACTTCTTGATAAATTTCGCTTTTGCGGGCGGTTTGCGCCGCTCCTGTAATTCTTTCATAGCTGAAACCGCAAAATGGATTTTAGGGGTGTTCCTGTTCGTCTAAGGGGAATTTTATGCCGCTATCCAGCCCCGCTGTGTCGGCGGAAAAAGGGCTTGCTTAATCGGCGAAAATCGGATATACTATTGATATACTTTCATTGTAAAGAATGAACTGGAAAGGCGGCGCAAATGATGTGTCATGATAATACCTACGGCTTACCCCTTGCGCTGGTGATGGAAGAAATACTGGAATGGGAAAAGCCAGCGTCTAACGAGGATAAACAAGAGGAAAACAAGCAGGAACAAACAGAAGGGCGGCCATAGGCCGCCCATTGTGATATTACTTTGCATTTAATTTAATACATTGTTGTTTTAATTTTTGACAACATTTTTCAAAAGGAAAGGGTTGTAGCTGTTCTTTATACTCATAAAACCATTTACGAAAATCACTTGCTTGTTTATAGTAAGCCTTTACTAAAACTTTCCCCTCTTGTGCCAATTTCCCAAATTCATATTTATATTCTTTGTATTTTTCTAAATCCACCAAATTATGTATTAAATCATTGCGTCTTTCACACC
>CABSMD010000226.1 GCA_902478725.1 uncultured Clostridia bacterium | reverse complement strand
GGACGCGCATTCGCACCAACAATGTGATCGAGCGGCTGAACCGTGAGATCCGCCGCAGGACTCGCGTGGTGGGGACGTTCCCCGATGGAAATTACGCCCTAATGCTGGTCTGCGCGAGGCTTCGCCATGTGGCGGGCACCCAGTGGAGCAACAAGAATTACATGAACACGAAGCACTTGGAAGCGGTCATGGATGACGTTTCCGTTGTCGGCTGACTTCAGGTCTGCCGGAGTCTGCAAATAAATTTGCGCATAAATCTTGACGGTACCAGATTCGTTTTGCGGGAAGTCAATCCCGGCGGAAAATGTCTCTGGTATAGACCTTTTCCGCGACATCGTCGAGGCATGGATCGTAGCGATTGGCGATGATGGCTTTGCTTTGCTGCTTGAAGCTAGCCAGGTCGTTGACGATGCGGCTTCCGAAGAAGGTCGTGCCGTCTTTTAAGGACGGTTCGTAGATGATGACCGTCGCGCCCTTGGCTTTGATGCGCTTCATGACGCCCTGAATGGACGACTGGCGGAAGTTATCCGAGCCGGCCTTCATGGTCAGCCGATACACGCCGATGGTGCAAGGCTGCTCGGCGGCGGCGTTATACTGGTTGTCCTCCACGTAGCCGTAATAGCCCGCCTTTTGCAGCACACGGTCGGCAATAAAATCCTTGCGCGTGCGGTTGGACTCGACGATGGCCGAGACCATGTTCTGCGGAACGTCCGCGTAGTTCGCGAGCAATTGCTTGGTGTCCTTGGGCAGGCAGTACCCGCCGTAGCCGAAGGATGGATTATTGTAGTGCGTTCCGATTCTGGGGTCTAAGCAGACGCCCTGAATAATCTGCTGCGTGTCGAGTCCCTTCATCTCGGCGTAGGTGTCGAGCTCGTTGAAGTAGCTGACGCGCAGTGCGAGATATGTATTGGCAAACAGCTTGACGGCCTCGGCCTCCGTCGAGCCCATGATGAGCGTGTCGATATTCTCCTTGATTGCGCCCTCTTGCAGCAGCTGCGCAAACGTATGCGCTGCATTGACCAGCCGCTCGTCGTCCATATCCGTGCCGACAATAATCCGGCTTGGGTACAAATTATCGTACAATGCTTTCGATTCGCGCAGAAATTCCGGGCTGAACAGGATATTTTTGCAGCCGTATTTTTCTCTGACCGCTGCGGTAAAACCGACCGGAACCGTGGATTTTATGACCATGATGGCGTCCGGGTTGGCCTGCATGACGAGCCGGATGACCGACTCGACCGCCGAGGTGTCGAAGAAATTTTTCTCGCTGTCGTAGTTCGTGGGCGCAGCGATGATGACAAATTCTGCGTCCCGATATGCCGCCTCCGCGTCTAACGTCGCCGAGAGATGGAGCGGTTTTTCGGCTAAGTATTTTTCGATGTACTCGTCCTGAATGGTTGATTTTCGGTCATTGACCAGCGCAACGCGCTCTGGGAGGACGTCGACCGCCACGACCTCGTTGTGCTGCGCCAGCAGCACTGCCAGAGAAAGACCCACATAGCCGGTTCCGGCAACGGCAAGTTTCATACAGTTTCTCCTTGTTCATAGAATGGAACGGTTCGGTTGACGTAACCTTCCGTTGCATGCGCATTTGGCTTGATTTGACAGGGGTTCCCAAGCACGACGCAGTGCGATGGAATATTGCAGTTTACATAAGTATTTGGTGCGATCAGCACGTCGTCGCCGATTATTATATTGCCGACGATGGTTGCGTTGATCCCAATCCATACGTTGTTTCCGATGGTCGGAACGCCCTTGCGCGCGCCGCGATTTTCCTGACCGATTGTAACGCCCTTATGGATATTGACATTTTGTCCGATCCGGGCAGAAGGGTTAATCGTAATGCAGTGCGGGTGCCCGAGATACAGCCCACCGCCGATGTCGCAGTCTATGGAAAGGTCAACCAGATGGGAATTGCGGGTTAAGCGAAAAAGCACGCGGTACAGCATACGAAGCGGGGGAAACGTGGCGGCCTGCGCCTTTCGATAGTATTTTTGAAATTGCGGCATATCGCTCTTTCGAGGATAGCGGGCATAATCAAGTTCCAACAGAGTCGGCGCAGAATGTCTGTTTGACATTGTAAAGGCTCCCTTCGAGGCGTAACAGGTTTCACATATAAAAATCGTGGTACCACTGCGCAAACCTTCGCAGACCCTCGCGAAGGGGCGTGTGAGGCTTGAAGCCGAAGTCGCGCTCCAGAGGGGCTGTGTCGGCGTATGTGACGGGAACATCGCCGGGCTGCATGGGGACGAGCGCCTGATGCGCGGCAAAATCATAATTCTCCGGCAAAACCCCGGCGCGCACCAGCTCTTCGGACAAAATCCGGACGAAATCCAGCAGGTTCTCGGGTTGGCTGTTGCCGATGTTATAGAGCGCGTAGGGCGGAACGGGAAGGCCATCCGCGCCCGTTTTCCGCTCCGGCGGCCTGCGCATGACGCGGAGCACACCCTCGACGATATCGTCGATGTACGTAAAGTCGCGCTTGCAGTTTCCGTAGTTGAAAATCTGAATTGTCTCGCCGGCGCGGAGCTTGTTGGTGAAGCTGAAATAGGCCATGTCCGGCCGGCCGGCGGGGCCGTAAACGGTAAAAAAGCGTAGGCCAGTGCAGGGGATGTCGTAGAGTTTGGCGTAGGCATGCGCCAGAAGCTCGTTGGATTTTTTGGTTGCGGCATAGAGCGAGACGGGATTATCCACCTTGTCCTCGGTTGCATATGGAACTTTTAGGTTGGAGCCGTAAACGGAGGAGGACGAAGCATAGACCAGATGCTCGACCGGATACTGCCTGCAAGATTCCAGAATATTGTAAAAGCCGATGATGTTGCTTTCGATGTACACGTCGGGGTTCGTGATGGAGTACCGCACGCCTGCCTGCGCGGCGAGATTCACGACGATCTGCGGCCGGTAGCGCGCGAAGAGGTCGGAAATCAGGCGCTTGTCGGCAAGGTCTCCGCGGATGAACGTGAAGTTCTCGAACGCCTCGAGCTCTGCCAGCCGCGCCTGCTTGAGCCGGACGTCATAGTAGTCGTTCAGGTTGTCCAGCCCGACTACGTGCGCCCCCGGCTCGTCCGTCAGAACGCGCTTCGCCAGGTTCGCGCCAATAAACCCGGCCGCGCCGGTAATGAAAACATTCGTCACAATTTCCCTGTCCTTCTCATACGCGCAACATGTTTGAGCTTGTGCAATAGACTAATGATATGGTCTCTATAAAAAACAGTATTTATAATTACAATGAAAACAATCCAGATAATTGAGACTTTAACCGCCAAATATATCCACGCGGCATAACTGGATGCAGATAGTGTCCATGTGGAGCATATGAAATACGGCGGAAGAAATGATAGTACATCTGCCAGCAGCTGTTTGAGAAAACAAGAAAAAGGCCAGCAAACCAGATTGTTTGAATTATATACCGCCATCCAAACTGTCTGATACACCATTGCAATTAGTGTTCCGACGGCGACACCGACAAGACCATGAAGTTTAACCGTAATAACCGATACGACAATATTCAGACCAACTGCAACAGTATAACAGTTTTGTGTTTGACTGTAGTGGTTGCCCGCTAAAATCATTATGCTGTATGGAATTCGGATGCAATATGCCGCATATGCGAGTGTAATGAAAAGCGCAAAAACCGGAACATTGTAATTCGCATCAGCAACTCCTTTGGTGTATATGTTGATAAAAGGGACGATTAGCAACGAAGTGCAGCCAAAAACAAATACTGTTCCAGCATGAACAACCCAAACAAGATAAACAAAAGACTTTTTTAATATCTCTGTTTCATTTTTTGCCCATAACTCGCCATAGTATGATTGAAAGCCTGTTGTAGCAGATGCAAATATTTTCTGAAGGCCATTAATTACAAGGTAATATACGCTATATATAGACACATTTTGGAGCGTGGAGAATAGGGTAAGAACTACTGTATCGGTGCTGCCAATTACTACAGCAGATACATGCTGTGCAATTCCGTTCCATTTTTGTTGAATTGGTTCCTCATTGTAACATGCGTCCCTATTAATAGAATAATGCTTATCTACATACAACCGATAAAACACAGGACGAATGAGAAAAATGAGCGAGGTCGTTAATTTTACTACTTGGATTGAATGCCCTGTTTTGATTATGATTGTGCAAACAGCGATATTTACGACCAGTGTAACAATTTGAACGAGGTAGGAAACATACATTCTTTGATCTGCTGAAATTAACAGCTGATCCGTTATTCCAAAATAATATTGCGCAAATGAGTTTATACTAATCGCCGCGATTAATGTGCCTGTGTAAATCGGGCTAAACTCATTATTTTTAAGTATACATGGATACGCAAGAATTAAAATGAAAACATAAACAAGCAATATTTTTGCAATTGTTTTGTAAAATGTACGAGCCGAAGAAACAATCTCGCTAATTTTCCTACTATTATTCTCAACAAGGGGCTTATATAAAG
>CABSMD010000225.1 GCA_902478725.1 uncultured Clostridia bacterium | reverse complement strand
ACATCCCCTGCTCTTTTAAGGAAGCGATGTCCAATAACGCTTCCTCGATCTGCTCTCTCGTATAGCCCGCCTTCATCTTCGTAATATCGGGAAGACCATCCTTAATGGGACAGTCCAGCATGTCATAGAGGCAGTCGTCAACTACGTGCACCGCGCCGCTGTAGACATCGAGCACGATGTTATCTCCCAAGAGGTTAAATTTATGTATCATTCTAAAATCCACCAATCAATCAATTCAATAACAAACAGAAGGCATGGGAGCCGCCCTTCGGGCGCACCCACGCCTCACGCAGCAGAATACCGCCGCATTATTTTTGCTTTTCACACTTTTGGTTTGCAACCGTGCAGGACGTCTTGCAAGCCGACTGGCAGGACGTTTGGCATTCGCCGCATCCGCCTTTTTTGGCACTTTCGCGCAGAACCGCGCCGTTGATTGTCTTTACCATTCTAAAACCCTCCCAGCATATGTAGATTACCGTTAGCTAAAAATGGAACCGCAACCATTATAGCATAGTTTACCGGGATTTGCAAACCCCTATTTTCTTTTTTTGGATGATTTTACGTTAATTCCGAAAATTCCGCCGCACGCGCCGGCAAAAAAGCCCATCAGAAGAAGAAACAGCACCTCTGTGCCAAAGGTCAGCTTACCCAGTGTGATGCAGCTGATCAGGTATAAAAGCACCATGTAGGTAATGCCTGCAATACCGCCCGAGAGCCAGCCCTTGGAGGTAACGTGCTTGACCGCCATGACGCCGGCTGTTACAACGCCGGCGATTGTGGAGATAAGCACAATGACCGGAATGGTGGAATCCGATACGGATGTAAAGGTGATAATGAGCGCGGCGACTGCGAACAGCAGCAGCGTGGTAACATATCCTCCCAGGGCGGCTAGAATCGTGTCCGTAAAACTGAGACTGCCCGCCGTTTCCGTTTTATACATAAAACAACCCTCCCAAAATTAACTAGTTAATACTAGATTATTTTGGAAAGGCTGTTTTTATGCCAATTTTCCACTCAGGTGTCAAACACCATGGGCCTAATCTGTAATAGGCTTTTCCACGTCACGGATAGAACCGCGCTGCATCTTGAGCTTGGTCTTGTCCGCGCCGGTCTCGATCGTCACAAAATCCTCCTTGATGCTGACGACTTTGCCGCAGATCCCGCCGATCGTTACGATGTCGTCTCCGACAGCCAATTCAGAAAGCATCTGCTTATGCGCCTTGTCACGTTTTTGCTGTGGCCTGATCAGCATAAAATAAAATACCACGACAACCAAAAGCAAAGATAGTATGGGCGTTAACGTCTCCGGATTCATTCAAAATCACTCCCTTTTTCAAGTATCAAAGGACATTATACCTTTGTTCGTCCATTTATGCAAGCCTTTTTTGTAAAATTAACAATATATTAACAATCGGCTATTTTGCGGGAATGATTTCCGTCCAGTATCCGTCCGGGTCTGAGATGAAGTAAATCCCCATCTCCTGATTTTCATAGCAGATGCATCCCATTTCCTTGTGGTGGCGGTATGCAGCGTCGAAATCGTCGGTGCGCATACAAAGGTGAAACTCATTGTCCCCAAGATCGTATGGCTCCTTGCGGTCGTGAAGATAGGTCAGTTCAAGCATATGACCTCCTGTACCGTCGCCCATAAACACAAGTTGAAAACCATTGCCCTCCTTGACGCGAATCTTTTTGAGTCCCAGTGCTTCCTCGTAAAAAGAAACGCTTTTTTCCAAATCCAAGACATTAATATTATTGTGGTCAAACACAAACATTCGTATCGCCTCCTGCTGTTATATTTACCATTTTATCCCACATCATACATCCCTGGCGTGATCTGCGCAAAAATTTTCCCCACTCCAAATTTTTGCAGAAGTCCACTTTTCCGGTGCCCCGTTCCAAAACGGGTGGGACGGCGGCAGGCCAAGCGGCAAAAAAACGGTGCTGCACAGATATAGACTGCCGGTGGAAATATAATGCTCCCCCAAATCCCGTTGGTGCCCGTAAACACCAATCCGAAGCCAGCCATCTTTGTCAAAATTGTCCCCGGCCTCCATCACCTTACGGATCACCGCCGTCAGCGCGCAGCGAACCTGTGGATACCTCAAAATTTCACCGAGCCGGCCCTCCAGCGCCATTTGCGCCAGATGCTGGAACGCGCCGAAGCGGTAGGCAGACGAACGTCCAACCACCGGATAGCTGCCATCGGGTGCGATCAGCCGTTCCAATACCTCGGCATACCGCACAGCGTGAGAGATAACCTCTTTCCGCATCGAGGCAAAATCATCATGCAGATCATTTACCGTGTCCAATAGCGTTACAAGCATCGGCTGGATTACAAAGCTGTTGTAATAATCGAAGTGAAAATACGGCCCATCTCCATAGACGCCGTCCCCCTTGTACCACTGCAAATGCTGACGCAGGGCGTAATCGATCCGCATCAGGTCAAAATCCTTCTCCCCGGCACGGTACAAAAACGCCTCGATCAAGGCGGAAAATAGCAACCAGTTGTTAAAGCCGGGCTTACGGGTACGGGTGGCTTTCAGACCGCGAACCACGTTATGCTTCACATTATCCTCCAGTTTGCCCCACAATTCCCCCGGGGCGCGCAAAAAGGCATGGCAAAGGAAAGCGGCGTCCACGATCGGCTGATACCCTTCTGAAAAATTTACATAATCCTTTGATTCCGGATCTGCCGCCGCAGCAATCGCCCCGTGCGCCATAGCGGAGAATGCGCTACGCAGTTGTTCTTCCCCACCGGACAAGCCTCCGCACTCCAGCCAGGGTGCCAGCCCGCAAAGGCTTCTTCCCAGCGCTTCCAGATGTGTGTAACGGGCGCGTTCTTGGGGATCGCCAGTGGTTTCAACCGGCATCGTCTCCCTCAGCCTCTGTTCACACAGCGCGGAAAGGACCGGCTCTACGATTTTGGTCAATGTGTTTATCCAATATTGCCTATCGTCCATATCCCGCCTCCGATGGTATTATATTTTATACGCTCTCTACAAGTTGAGCCGGATCAGCAATCGGGGACAGGGTATCGAAATCCCATACAAATTGTTTTAAAATATAGCCGTCTGTCTTCTCGGGTACCGTAACCGCATCCGTGAGTAAGGTGGTGCCCTTACCCGCGTCGACCGGATAGATCGGCGAAACAGCACAGTCTACCATAATGCCGTCTTTATAAAGCGCAACAAACGACCTGACATTCTTCCGGCCGGTCTCCTTGTTCTGATACTGCGCTTCCCCGTGAATATCCCCGGCTTCTACCGCCTCTACAGCCTCGTTCGCGGCATTCTTAAACTGATAACTTACGATCGGGGTATCGTCTTTTCGATTCGTCGTATAGGCCTTTAGGCATACACTCATGTTACTGTCTTTATAGTTATCACCGTCATTTATATCGGTCCACAAAAACCGTTCAGGATTTGAGCAAATAAAACTCTCCCCCGAATTTGCGGTTGCGTTGGTATTTCCAATGGAATAATCGTCGCCTGCAACCGGCAGTTCAAGTGGGATCAGCCGGTCAGAAGGATTCGCGGTTTTCGCCATCACCGCGACAGCAAATTTAGAGCCTGCTTCCCGCAGTGCCACCGGGGTATCAAGATATACCGTATGGTATCCGGTCATCTCTATGGTGCCGGTTTTGCGCTTTTGAAATTTACTCCAATCGTCCATCGAGCCGGTTTCCGTGTTCACCCAGACTTCGTATTCCAGCCCCATTCCGTTTGTCATAAAACTGACCGCCTCAAGGAATTCCTCATCCCCCTGCACCGTAAACACATTGGCAAACCAGGCCTTCGCTTCGGTGGTCGAACCGGTATTAAAATAACTGGCCGCATTCATGCCGAACGGATCGTATTGATAGATGGTATCCAGTCTGTCCACCGGGTCGACCCGGTCGATCACGCCGGCATACCATCCCGCATATACATCCTCATAGGAAAGATAAAAATAACCGTTATCACCGCTGTCCTCTCCCCAACTGTTTTTAACGATAAAAGCGCCATTGTTCTCCGGCTGGGGCTGTTTGAAGTTGGCTTTCGGATAAGTGTCGTCCCACCCTACCAAGCTGACGGCATGGTTGCCTCCCAGCACAGGGCCGGCGGGGTCATAATAGTAAGCGTTCGTACGGTGGTTTAGATAGGCATCGTTATGATAGATGCTGGTAGAAACCGAACCATGGGAATAGATATACTGCTTGACCAGCTCCACATGGGCGGCGCGCTGCTCATCAGACACATCCTGCGGGTATTCTGCCGGATTGGGAAGGGTGAGAAAACCCTGTACATGGAACCGTACCGGCTTGGAATTGACCTCGTCCAGACTGCGCGGAACATCGGTAACCACATAGGGGTCGTCCTCGGTGAAGACCGGACCACTCCAGCGCATCAGATAGTTGCCGTACATTGTAAAATTGCCGCCGCCGGACGGAGGCCTGTCAAATCCCCAGGGATTCGGCATAGCATCCGAATCACTGAGGGAATAAC
>CABSMD010000224.1 GCA_902478725.1 uncultured Clostridia bacterium | reverse complement strand
GCTGTACCTGGTATCCACCGTCAGCATGTTTGCAGCCTATAAGCTGGCGACTGTTCCGGGGATTATCAATGCCTATCGCGCTGACCGCTTTTTGGCGGACTACGAGGTTTCACAGTACCAGATGATGGACGGGTTGTTTTTGTTCTCGATGTTTGCTCTGTTTCTGACCTCTGTGCTGGTACGGTTTGCATTTACGAAAAAAAAGCTGACCCAGATCAGCCGTCCGACCCTCAAGCGTTTTTTCTGGTCGGTGCTGATCCTTGCCGTCATCACGGCGGCAAGCATGGCGTCATGGCAGATTACAAAGCCTTACACCGCCAAATTTGACGAGTATTGTAAAACCTTTACGGCGGAAAAATGGCGGGACTATCCCCAAAAACGCCATCTGATGCTGGACGATTTCAACACATCCAACCGCCTTGAGGAGATGACCCGCGACGAGGTGCGTGCCTTGCTGGGAACAGGGGAGGAATCGGGCGACTCGCAGGATTCTTACTTGATTGAATATAGCTTTGAAGGGGATCATATGATGGTTGTACAATATTTTGAGGACGGTGCCGTGAAATCGGTGGCGGAGACGGTTAAGCCGGTAGACATGAGCCAAATGATGCCAACGCAGTAAAATTTGGTCTTGTAATTGATTACATTTTGGAGTATAATAAAGTCAATTCTTTGAAAGGGGAGGAAGTCTATGAAGAAATTCAAGGTTGGCCTACAGCTCTATTCTGTCCGTGAGGATATGGAAAAAGACATGGAGGCCACGCTTAAAAAGGTCAAAGAGATCGGCTATGATTACGTGGAGTTTGCCGGATATTTCGGTCATACCGCGGAACAGGTGAGGGAATGGTTGGACAAATATGGCCTGACCTGCGTGTCCGTCCATCAGGGCTATGAGGTCTTTTTGGAGAATGAGCAGGCTGAAATCGATTACTTAAAGACGATCGGCGCCAAATTCTGCGCGGTGCCGTGGATGGGTGTGGATAAGCACAAGGGTTCGGAGAATTTTGAGCAGACAGTCGCTGATTTTAAAAAGGTCGGCACAGCGCTCAAAAATGCCGGTATTCAGATGCTGTACCACAACCATGATTTTGAGTTTGACCGTTATGAGGATAAGTTTTTACTGGAT
Source organism: uncultured Clostridia bacterium (assembly GCA_902478725.1). GTDB lineage: Bacteria > Bacillota > Clostridia > HGM11514 > HGM11514 > CABSMD01. The sequence continues at coordinate 3,383 of CABSMD010000224.1, read as the reverse complement.
TGGCTGTACGAAAGCCTGCCCGCCGACCTGCTGCAGACTGAGGTGGATACCTGCTGGGTTCGTTACGCGGGATATGATCCTGCGGAATATCTGCGCAAGTATACCGGCAGAAGCCCGGTCGTGCATCTGAAAGACTTTATCTGCAAGAACTTTAACGCCGGTGCGGTGTACGCCTTAATAGACAACAGCGGAAATGACGACAATAAGCCTAAGAGCAAGGACGAGGCTGGGTTCGAGTTCAGGCCGGTCGGCCACGGCGTACAGGATATTCCTGCTATTTTACAAGCGTCGGAGGAAGCCGGTGCGGATATCGTCATCGTGGAACAGGATCAGTCGAACGATCGTCCCGCAATGGAGGCCGTAAAAATGAGCCGCGAATATCTGAAGTCTTTGGGGCTGTAGAAATAAACAACAGCTCGTATGAATCCGTTTCTATGAAAACAACCCGCTTGCGTATCTCGCCAAGCGGGTTGTTGTTATACAAATTTGGATACGCTCTTACTCCGGCCTCCGTCTGAGACGGCCATGGGCACACGGCAAGACCGGTTTATTGGGTTGCCGCCTCTGTAATTGCGAACATGACCGTTCCTGCTGCAGCGGTTTCGCCCTCCACCATGGCACAGACGTTAGCCTTGCCTACACCGCGTTTAAAGGCGACCAGCTCGGCACGAAGCGTCAAGGTGTCCCCGGGGAAGACCTGTTTTTTAAAGCGCATTTGATCAATACCAGCCAGTACACCAATTTTATCCTGGTTGGCCGGCTCGCTCATGACCAAAAACGCGCTTACCTGAGCCAATGCCTCAACGATCAGTACGCCGGGCATTACGGGATAATCCGGGAAATGCCCCTGAAAAAACGGTTCGTTAGCGGTCACGTTTTTAATCCCGACCACCCGCTTTCCGGATTCTATTTCAATGATTTTGTCGACCAGTAAAAAAGGATAACGATGGGGCAGTATCTTCTTGATCTCGTTAATATTCAATGTGTAGCCTCCTTACTGCCATTTGCGGTCTAACCGGTTGTTGTACTCGTTCAAAAAGTCTATGTTTTCCAAAGCCTTACCCGTTCCGACTGCCACGCAGGAGATCGCATCCTCGGCGATGTTGACCTTAATGCCGGTCTCTTTTTCAAGAAGCTTGTCCAGCCCTTGAATCAGGCTGCCCCCGCCGGTCAGGACCATACCATTGGAGCTGATGTCGCCGACCAGTTCGGGCGGCGTTTTCTCCAATACCGAATGTACGGCCTCAACGATGCCGGTTGCGGGTTCTTCCAGCGCCTCCATGATCTCCTCGGAGGTAATCGTAATATTCTTCGGGAGTCCGGTGACCAGGCTGCGTCCGCGCACATCCATCTCGATGACCTCGTCCAGTGGAAAGACACAGCCGATATTCATCTTGATGTCCTCTGCCGTCCGGTCGCCGATCGCCATATTGTATTTTTTACGCAGGTAACGGACAATGTTCTCGTCGAAGCGATCACCGGCTACCTTGATCGAGGTGCTGACAACAATACCACCAAGCGAGATCACCGCGATGTCGGTCGTACCGCCGCCGATATCCACTACCATGTTACCGTATGGCTTGGCAATATCCAGTCCCGCACCGATGGCGGCTGCAATCGGTTCCTCGATCAAATAGATTTTCCGTGCGCCCGCCTGAAGCGCCGCGTCAACCACCGCGCGCTCCTCCACCTCGGTTACGCCACTGGGGACGCATACAATGATGCGCGGCTTAAAGATCAAGCGGTTTGAAATCTTTTTGATAAAATATTTGAGCATTTTTTCGGTCATCTGGTAATCCGAAATAACGCCGTCGCGCAAAGGTCGGATTGCTATGATATTGCCGGGCGTTCGGCCGAGCATCTTACGCGCTTCCTCGCCGAACGCAACCATCCGGTCTGTGTTTTTATCAATGGCTACCACAGACGGTTCGCGCAGAACGATGCCCTTTCCCTGGACATATATCAACACGGAGGCCGTTCCCAAATCTATTCCGATATCCTGTGTAAATCCAAACACTGGACCACTCCTCTCGATACTGAAAATTACATAGTTACTATTATTATATCAAATATATCAAAAATGGCAACATCTTTTTCCAATCTATTTGTCGAAATAAAAATTTTATTGCAGATTTCGTCAAAAGATTTTCAAACAAATCAGAAAATAGTATGGTACTTGTCCCATTTTTCTGTTATACTAAAGCAATGAGAAAAAAACAGGGGTGTTAGGCGTTGTTGAAATATTTTACTAAATACTTTTTTTCAAAAGAATTTTTGAGGTTTGCAGTGGTGGGAACGATTAATACAATAAGCTCAGCGGTATTTTCGCTGCTTTACCGGATGGTAATGCCATACCGTCCGGCGTTTGTCAGCGGCTATGCGACCTCGCTGATCGTTTCTTATTTACTAAATACTTATTTTACTTTTCATCAAAAGCCTTCCTGGCGAACCGCGCTGAAGTTTCCGTTCAGCTATCTGCCAAATTTCCTTGTGCAGTACCTGTGCATCTTTATTTTAGTGGAGCAGGTTGGACTGGGGGAGAAGCTGGCCTATTTTGTTGCGGCCGTTTTGGCTTTTCCAATCACTTTTTTGGTAATGAAGCTGTTTGCCTACAGCAATAAAGCAGGAAAAAGGAACTAAAACAAGCCTTCCCGTCCCGGGAAGGCTTTATTCAATCGAGAAATCATCCGGAGAAAACGTCGATAAAACCGGCTTTCTCCGCCTTTTGGGTTTCAGTCGCAAATAGTCGAACACAAATTTCTCGCAGGTATGCCCGGAGCATACCACGCCTTCGTATTTGCACAGGCAGTCGCCCGTGGCGTCAATAGGTTTTGCAAACAGACAGAGCTTACAAACCTTTGGATAGTCGCTCACTTGCTTTTCCTCCGTTCCTCCCCGTGTTACGCTCATAGTATCAGCTTATTTATAGTATACCACATAAATCGATAAAATCAAACATTTTATATCGTTCTGCATACGGCAAGAATCAAAAGCAAGATTCCGGGCAGTACGACCAGCAGGCGGTGGTTAATCATTCTGCATTTTACCAGTTTTGACCCCAAAAACAATCCTGCATATAAAAATACCAGCTGTGCCAAACCGATACTCAAGGGTACTAACGCGCTTGCGATGCCGGTCATGGCGGATGCGAATCCAACGCTGATCGCGTCAAGTGACAATGCAAGCCCTAAATAAACCGCCTCGGCACGGTCGATCGTATTGGACTGGTCGAGATCGCAGCGAAGGGGATTTCGAATAATTTTAATCGTGATACCCAGCGGCTTGATACCCATGTCCAAAATGGTTTTGCTTTCCGTCCCCCCGTCGTTTTCCTTTAAAATACCCTGCAGGATCATCCAGGTTCCCATGAAAGCAAGAATTGC
>CABSMD010000223.1 GCA_902478725.1 uncultured Clostridia bacterium | reverse complement strand
CGCATAGTCGCTTTTGCGATAATTTTGCACCTCTGTTACCTCCGATTTGTTTTTTTGAGAAAAACAAATCGGAGGTGGCGGCCCCCTGATTCTTTGTTCAGGGAGCCTTAAATGAAAGCGGCCGACTTTGTATCGGGATACAAAATCAGCCGCTCTCTGGATATGCACATTGAGAAGTCCAATAGGGTAGGCAGCACGGGCAGGCGGGGGTTTGTCCCCACTTGGGGCAAACTCCCGCGCACAAAGACGCCGACCAACGCCTATTGAAATTTGTCCATTGAAAGCCGTGTGTCGTTTGAGTGGGACAAAAAGTAACTTCTCAATGCTGTGGACTTTTTGATCCATAGCACAGTTACTCCTTGTCCGCTGTTATGCGGACGGCACACAGGCGGCTGGCATCATCCCCCTTCTTCCATCAATGTGGCAGTTCTACGCTGCCGCCCTTGCTGATAATTTGTATTTGTAAATTTCAAAAATAGGGAATCTTGACGATTCTCCTCGAATTTTATCGATAATATAAAGAAAAGCGGCCTTTATCCATAAGACAAAGGCCGCTTTATGCACTGACTATGCATGATTCTGTTTTTGCAGTTCCTCATTGGCCTCACCTCTTTTTATCTCAGGGGATGGGTAAACTGCCACAATAGAAGTTTATATGGTAGAATTCATTACGATTTCGTCGAGAAATGTAAAATGTACTAAATGTGCAAAGGCGGGGAGAGATCTTCTTGAACTCCCCCCGCCTTGCATTCTACTTAATGATTTTGGTTTCTCGACATAGTAAACCAGATGCAGAACAAACCATCAGTTCACAATATAGGACACATCAAAGTGGATGCTGCTGGTAGACAGATTGCCAATAAAGATAGAGAAGTTGGAGTCGCCGGTAATTTCGAAGGATGCGGAACCGGAGCCATTGGAAACGGTTTTTACGAGTCCATAGCCAGTATTGTTATCGATCAGACCAATCTGAACATTGGCAGAAGTAGGAGTCCAGTTTGCATTTACGGTCACTTTTTGGCCCTTGGTCAGATCCTGAGAGTCAAAAGCATATCCCTTTCCGCCAGAAAGGTTGCCGGAAGCATAAGGTACCGCTTCGCCGGCCTTAGCCGACACAGTTCCCTGATAGAACATCATGTTGTCCGCAGCGTCAGTGGAGAGGTTGAACTGAGACAGATCTGCGAAACCCGTGGTGGTCTCAATGACCTTGGCAAAATCGCTGGAATCGGTAGACAGTTTCATCTGGGACAGATCAACAAAACCGTCGTCAGATTCAATGATGCGGGCTTCGCCCATATCCCCCGTCTTCACATCAGAAACATTCATCAGTTCGGCATTGGGCACGTCGATGGTAGAGGGAACCTCAGCAGCTAACACAGACATTCCCAGACAGCTGGCGCACAGAGTGCAAGCCAAGGCGGCCACGACAGTCTTACGGGATTTCTTGTTGGAATTCAACATGGTTAAAATTCTCCTTTCAAGCCTTTTTCTCGTTGAAACAAATGCAATTCCAGATACTTTGTTTGGGTTACGAAATACAGTTGTGTAGGAAATCAGAAGATGCCCATACTTTTTACGCTCTGCCTGATTCATTCGGCAAACAACCTGCTCATCACAAGATGTTTCTGCCAAACGATCTAAATCCCGCTTTATGAGATACACTACGGGATTGAACCAATAGACTGTTTGGAGAATAACTGCTAAGAGCTTTCTCCATAAGGCACGGTGCTTAAAATGCACTAATTCATGGGCCAGTATCATCTGTGCTTCATCAAGCTGCAAATCAGCATTTGGGATTATAATAGTTGGGGTAAAAAACCCAACCAGCATTGGACTTTGTATTGCGGAGTGCAACTTTAAAGCTACTTTTTGCTTGATCCCAAGACCTGCAGCACAGTGACTTGCAATTTCTTGCAACAGCGCATTATGAACTGTCTGTGACTGCTGGAGCTGGTATCTGAAACGAAGGAGCCCCAAAACATTCCATAGAACCAGGGCACCAGCAACAACAATCCAAATAATCAATGCCCACTTCTGCCAATCCAAACTCATGTTAAGAGTAGTATCTTTGATGATATTGGGGCTTGCTTCTGTAATACTCGCCACAGAGTTTTCAGGGGGGAGTACATTTATTCCAGACACAACTTTGTTCCCAACCACTGATATTGGCTCGGCCTCGGCTAATGTTTTCGGGAATGCTGGCAGCAGCTTGTAAAATGGGATAACATACAGGAACATAATGACTGTGGTACAGTTGTAGCGCCATTTTTCACTGATATGTTTTCTGCCAGCAAAAGCCGATGCCTTAAACACAAGGTAGGACACACTTGCTACAAGGTTCAAGCACAAAATGGTACGAAGCAAGTATGAGGCCATACAATCAGCCTCCTCTCACGATTGCCCGTCGAGCCATTGTTTCAGCGCCTCTCGGTCTTCCTCCGACATCTGGGAGCCACCATAAAGTGCTGCGAAGAAATTCTTGATCGACCCACCATACAGTGTATCTAAGATTCGCTGCGCATTACTTTTATGATATTCCTCACACGTCTTGATCGGCCAATAATAAGGCACACGGCCCTCTCTTTTTGATGTGATTAAACCTTTTTGGGTTAAACGTGACAGAAATGTTGCTAATGTTTGGGCTTTCCAATCCTTATTGCGATATTCGGCAAAGTACGACAATATCTGTGAAGCAGACATGGGGGCTTCCGAGTTCCACAGCACCTCCATGATTTCGTATTCAGTTTCTGATAGTTTTTTGGATCGATCCATAAATAACTCCTTAGACATTTAACGCCTTGGAGGCTCTTAACAACTAAAAAGTTAAGACAGGCAAGAAGTCTCTCAGGTCAAAATATAAGAAACATTAAACTCCAGATCATAGCTGGACGGGTTGTAGAGGTAAATCTGATATGTGCCGCTCTTGCTAACAGTAAAGGTATGCGACCCACTCCCACCAGTGAACGTGACATACGTTACGGTTCCACTGGAATTCACATAGCCTACCTGCATCGTTGCATCAGTCGGGGTATAGGTGCCGCTGATCGTAAGTTTCTGCCCTGCACTGATTGTCACCGAACCATAGGCATAACCTTGACCAGATCCCAGTTCTCCCTTGGCCAGCGGCATAGCATCCCAGTCCGACGGCAGCAAATCGTCAATGTTACCTGTCATCTCGCTACCAGAAGCAGCTGCTCCATCCGCCGTGAAGACATTCTTTGCGCCCACGTTGTCCGTCATCTCGCTGCCCATAGAGGCCGCTTTGTCCACCATGAAAACGTTCTTTTCGCCCGTAATGGACATCTCCTGCTCCGATTCAGCCGCAAATGCAGAAACAGCGAGACAGCTAATGGCCATTACACACGCCATTGTAATACAAGCCAGTTTTTTTATTTTCACAAAACTTGCTCCTTTCTCAGCTTACCATTAGCCTATTGTATTTTTTAATAAGTTTTATGCTATTTATTATCATCTCCTTCCAACATTTGATATTCCTTATCCGAAGTACGTCTACCTTGGACAATTTAATATTACTACAATGGTGTAGAAATGTCAATAGTTTCTACTACAATATATTAGTAGAATTTTGTTTTTCTCATCCATGTGCAATTTCAATTTTATATCCCACCCGAAAAACGGTCTTGATATAGGTGGGATGCTTTGGGTTAGGCTCCAGCTTGTTCCGCAGGCGCCAGATCGTGTTGTCCACAGTGTTGGTGCCTAATTCATAGTCCTCGCCCCAGGCTGCATTGTAGAGCTGCTCCCGGCTGAATACACGCCCAGGACAGCGAGCCATACAGTAAAGGATAGAGAACTCTCCGTAGTTCAGGCAGATCTCCACACCGGCTTTCATGACCCGCCGCTGCTCTGGGAATATCTCAATATCTCCCAGAGTTAGGGAAGAAGGCTCAAGGTCAGCAGCATGAAGAATTTGAACATCTTTTCCCTGTAAGGCTCTTATGATAGAGTGAAAGACACTTCCGTCCGGGTCGGAAGTACGAATGACTATGATTTCTTTCATATGATTCCCTCCGTGGACCGCCGATCATGTTATCCAGGCGAAGCAAAACGGCGGCCTTGATTTCTCAAAACCGCCGTCAGGCTACTGTATTATGTTAGGACGCATGGATGACCAGCCGCCGAAACAACGGTTTTTTTTATTTCCGCTGTTTGGGCAGGCCCTTACAAATCAATTAACTATTGAAGATCATTGATTAGATTTTCGGCATATTCCTTGGTCATATTTCCAAGTCTGATTTGTTCATCACAATAATCTTGAACCGCAGTTAAGCGTTCTTCTTCCGTGGAGAAACTTCCTAAATTGATTTCTTGGCCCTTTTGATCAATGATCGTTGTAGTATATGTCACATCCACATCAGAATTAAGGTTATTTATAGTTATACCGAAGTTAGGATCATTTACGCCGTTAATAGTCCGTGATACTAGTGCTCCATTTTTTATTGCTTCCAATTCCTCCTCGGCTTGAGCAATGCACCTGTCTCTTATACACATCTCCGAGCCCCA
>CABSMD010000222.1 GCA_902478725.1 uncultured Clostridia bacterium | reverse complement strand
CCGCGGGTCAAGGCAAGATAATTTTCTCTTTCGACGTTTTTTATCAAAAAAGCATTGAATTCCCGCCGTCACCTATGTTAGAATAAGCTTGTATGTAAAGATTAAGTAAGAAAAAAGAAAAAAATTTGAAAAGCGAGCGTTTTGCGCACACAAAGGAGCTGCAACCACAAATGGACATTTTCTCCGTTATTACACTCTTTGGCGGACTTGCGTTCTTCCTCTACGGCATGCATTTGCTTTCCTCCAGCCTTGAAAAAATGGTCGGCGGCAAGCTCGAACGTATTTTGCGTTCCATGACCTCAAACCGCTTCAAGGCCCTTTTGCTCGGCATGGGCATCACCATTGCGATCCAGTCCTCCTCTGCTATGACGGTCATGCTGGTCGGCCTCGTCAACTCCGGCATCATGGAGCTTGGGCAAACCATCGGCGTCATCATGGGCTCAAACATCGGTACCACCGTCACTGCGTGGATCTTAAGCCTTTCCGGCATCACGAGCGACAACGTTTTCGTACAGCTTTTAAAGCCGGAGAGCTTTTCGCCCATCGTGGCGCTCATCGGCATCATTCTCATCATGTTCACCAAGAGCAGCAAGAAAAAGGACATCGGCTCCGTATGTGTCGGCTTCGCCATTTTGATGACCGGCATGACCATGATGAGCGGCGCGGTAAAACCGCTTGCGGACTTGCCGCAGTTTAAAGAGGTCTTAACGATTCTCGATAACCCCATCATCGCCATTTTAGTCGGCGCAGGCATCACGGCACTCATCCAGAGCTCCGCTGCTTCGCTCGGCATTCTGCAGTCTCTCGCCATGACGGGCAGTATTTCGTTCAGCATGGCGCTGCCGGTCATTATGGGCCAGAACATCGGTACATGTATCACGGCGCTGCTTTCCTCCATCGGCACCACAAAAAGCGCAAAGCGCGTGACCGCCGTGCATATCTACTTTAACGTGCTCGGCACCGTCATCTGTCTTTCCGGCTTTTATATTGCAAACAGCATTTTCCATTTCACATTCACCGACCAGCCGATCTCCTCGTTTATGATCGCAGTCGTGCATTCCGCATTCAACCTCATCACCACGTTCATTCTGCTGCCCTTCTGCAATCAGCTTGAAAAGCTCGCCGTTATCACCGTGCGTGATAAGCGCCTGAAGCCCGGCAAGCAGGATCCGCACGCGGTTTTGCTCGATGAGCGTCTGCTGCTCTCTCCGTCCTTCGCGATTGCGGAGTGCCGCAATGCCACCACAAAAATGGCAGACCTTGTGCGCGACACCATTTTGGATGCCATCGGTCTGCTCTCGCATTTTGATTCCGCCACAGCAGAAAAAATCGAGAAAAACGAAGAAACCATCGACCAGTACGAAGATAAGCTCGGTTCTTACCTCGTCAAAATTTCCAGTAAAAACCTCTCCACGGCCGACAGCAACGATGTTTCGCAGCTGTTGCATACCATCGGCGATTTCGAGCGTATCGGCGACCACGCGGTGAATCTCCTGCGTGTTGCACGCGAGATCCACGATAAAGATCTGAAATTCTCCGAAAAGGCCCAGCAGGAGCTTGAGGTCTTCACAGGTGCTATCATCGAGATTTTGAACATCACGACAGACGCGTTCGTCGAGAACAACTTACAGCTTTCCTACGAAGTAGAGCCGCTCGAACAGGTCATCGATTCATTGAAAGTTGAACTGAAAAACCGCCACATCCGCCGCTTACAGGAAGGCAAGTGCACCATTGAGCTCGGCTTCGTGCTCTCAGACATCCTCAACAATTTCGAGCGCGTTTCCGATCACTGCTCTAACATTGCGGTATGCCTGATCCAGATCAAGGATTCCACCATGGACACACACGGTTACTTAAACGAGATCAAAACCTCCGGCGACCCGCGCTTCACCGGCTATTACAATCGCTTCACAAGCAAGTATACACTACCGGAAAGCCGCCACAAAAAGGCCCCGCAGGAAGTACCTGTAAAAAGCTAACCAAGCTATTTAAAGCCGCATAGAATTTTAGCCCTCCGTATTTGTTTGCGGAGGGCTTTTCTCATTTCTTCTGTGCCTCGTATTTGCGCTTTGTCGCCATACCGCCGCGGATATGTCGCTGGGCTTTATTCACCGCCAGTACGCTGCTCACCTCTTTGTAAAGCCCCATATCCACGCTGCGCAGCCGCTCGGCAACGTCCTTATGTACGGTGGATTTACTCACGCCGAACTGCTTTGCGGCACGGCGCACAGTAGCTTTGTTCTCTACGATATACTCCCCCAGCATGGCGGCTCTGTCCTCAACATTCTGCTTCATCGTAACACACCCTTGTCTGTGATACTTGTGCTGCATTATATGTTGAGCTTTTCTCTAATTATACCTCTTTTTGTTTTGAAAAAGAATTTAAACGCTCATCAACACATGGAATCAATTGTTACTGCTCTGCCATGCATCCCGATATTCATCAATCATGAGCCACTTTTTCCTTGAGATACCCTATGAAACCAGAACCACTTGCCCAGCAAGCAGGTCTCTTTATAAAAAGAAAGACAGCACCTAAAAGGCGCTGTCTTTCTTTCCTAGTTATCGGGACTCCTGCATATCAATTAGAATGGATTTCTTTTTGCGTGTGCCGTACCATTAAACAAAATATCATCAGAGAGTTCCACCACCATATGCAAGTCGCTGGGAGATTCGACTTGTTTGCCTAAAACCACTACATTGTCAAAATAGATATTTCGGGGGCGACTCATTTCCGTATGCATCTCAAAACCGCGAATAATAGAAACAGGGAAATTACCATTCAGAATTTCCACGTTACGGAAATATATATTTTCGACACTTCCGCGTTTTCGATCCAATGAGTACTTGGAATCCAATACCTTGATGTCGACAAACTTTTCCTGAGCATCTTCAACGCGGATATCTTCATACACAATGTCATGAATGTGAGCGCGATCTGCATTGTGGATGGTCAGCACGCCGCCAGACTGATTACCCTCATACTCGCAATGAACGATGTCCAGATCTCGGAATGTGATGTCGCTAATCTCATCGCAGCGCACTTCATATCCGATTTCCACGGCGTTACCGGGTTCTGCATTCCACAAAACGCAGTGTTCTACCAGAATATTCTTCACATCCCTATTGGCAGCAGGGTCAGGATAACTTGCAGCTTTGATGCACACGCAGTCATCCGAAGCGCGAATAAAGGAATTACGCATGGTTACGTCTTCGCAGCCTACAATATCGATGCCGTCACCCGTGCAAACTCGAGACATGATGTTTACATCCTCAATCTCCACATTCCGGCAAGCGCCAGGAACCAGGTGCCACGAACCACCGTCCACCATGGTGATGCCCTGAATCTTCACATCATCGCAAAACACCATCCGAATCATTGGTCTGCCGCCACCGTTTTCTTCTTTCGGATGCCATACACAACCATTCAGAATGCCGTTTCCTAAAATTCTCATGCCGTGGGCGAAAAGAGCATTCACACAACCACAGACAACACTGCCCTCTTCCAAGAAAACCGTTTCTTCCGCTTTGACCTCTAACGTGCCAACATTGTAGACTTTCCCACTCTCAAAAAGATGATCCACTTTTTCAGGCTTCGGGACACGCTTTGTGCACAAGATAAAGAGCGGTGTCTTCAAATTGCCATCTAACTCCAAGGTGACCTTACTGGGCTTTTCCAGCTGGAAGCTCAACTCTCGGCCGGAAATCTGCGCCTGAACATTGGTCTTGGCCGGACGGAAAACCGCCTTTTGGAAATCTTTGGATACTTTTACCTGAAAACTTAGCGGAGAATCGTCGTCCACAACCGGAATTACGTAATCAAAACTATCCGTGTGGTAAACCGTCAGCTCCTTTTCGCCGCAAAGCACAGTGTACAAAGGAGATTTTTCCAGTTCCTCAACTTTATACAACGGCTCCGTAATTCTTGCAGGATTGGGATTGTAACGCACAGCCACTTTTACTCCTCCTTAAAATAATGGTTTTTCCTTTATGGAAGTGATTATAGAATATCATGTCTGAAGAATATTGAAAACAAACAATTTTTTCTTTTATTCCCACAAAATTAAGCTTTTGATAAATTTTATTAGTGAAAACATAAAGAATCAGCTGTATTTATGCCGGAATTACATTATTCACGATGAGAAACTGTAAAAGCATCATGTGGCAGTCGGTATACAGGAGCTTCAGCATAAGTTTAGGCTACAATATCTTGCGCCGCAAACTCGGAGCCAACTGTACCGTTTTATCGATATAAAGAGCCGCTTACAATAAGGAGGTAATCGAGAAAATCCACTGCCTCCGTACCGCAGATATTTCATTCATATTATATCAATTTTTCAAACACTTGTCGAGTATAATTTATACTATTTTCCAATTTTACATCCCTGCCACACTCTATTAAAGCTTTTATAATATAGCAAACGGCCCATCTGCATCACTGGACACAGCTTTGTATTGTTTTCGGATATATTCTTTTTCGCGATTATCCCACAAGATCGGCACCGATGCGATGCCGGTGCTGCATTGTACGTTGGGCTTTTACACAAT
>CABSMD010000221.1 GCA_902478725.1 uncultured Clostridia bacterium | reverse complement strand
GCGCTGGCTGCGCATCCACTGCATCTGCACAATGCAGGAACGAGCGCGTTCCCACAAAAAATTGTTAAATTTGATTTGCTGGTCAGCCGTCCGGCCAATAGCATGAATAGAATAAACAGCCTCAAAATAGTTTTGGCGAAGTCCCGATTTCTGCTCCGTTGATGAGATGTAAGGCTTAGATAATTTCTGTTTCAGGCCGCTTTAAAAGGACCGGCGACAGCATCCCGGCTTGACTTATTTTGAGATATAATATCTTTCATGGTTTAACGCCCATCTTTATCATTTCAATGATTTGTTCTTCGGTTTTACGCTTATCATAATCTCCGACAAGCTGACCGTCGCAGCGATAGACGATTCCGTCATTACGATTGCGGATTAAGCGGCAGGCCAGTCCGCAATGAGCGATGGGATTTATCGGTTGGTTCCTCCCAGCTGATTGCACTTGTTCACCCAGCGAGCCTGATACTCTGCCAGCGGCTTGCAGGGATATTCCGAACAGTCAGAGCAAGCAGACAATCTCTTTTCTTTTGCACACTTCCTCCATGGGCAATCCCTGCACAGATAAAATATATCGTCAGACCGCCCGCCGAGGCAGTGAATTTCAGCAAGCGGAATGTCATGCCCGAATGTATCTTTGTAAAACTGCTGCGACTGACGGCGCAGTTCATCGCTATTGTTTACAGTTGCAAGATAAGTAAGACAGCGTGAGCAATCGTGACCGCAGAAGCACGTTGGCGCTTGGCCGCTTCCTCCCATATTTGCTTCCCATTCCTCAATGAACTGTCTGATAGATTGCTGCCTCTTATTACGGTCGTCACTGACTGCTTTAAAAGCAATTTGATATAATTCATCACGCAAAGTCCATGCTTCACGCGTGCGGCTGTAATCGGAAAACAGAGCAAACGCAAGCGCTCCGATTGTATATACATTCGTGATCTCATCAAGCGTTGCTCCATGTTCAAACTCCTCCGGTGACATAAAACGCGAGCTTCCCCACATCCGTCCCATATCGTTGATACAAGGCTGCTTTCTAAAGAAATCGATGTCGCAAATCGTCGTCCTGCCGTTTTCGAAGTCATACATTATACTTCCATCATAAAAGTCGATAGCAACATATCCCGAAACTGCAATATATTCAAAGAATGACAAAATATCGCGAAAAACATTGAGCTTTGTATCGGTCCGCATCGCCATAAACCTTTGGCGTGAAACGGGATACATCCGTCCCATGCATTCGCCGTCTGCCCATTTGAAAACGCAGGCAAAGCCATTTTGGATGTCTTCTGCCGTAATAAATTCAATCAGATTGGGGTGGCGCAGCGTTTGATAGACGGGCACGGCCGCTTTCAGCCGCAATATAGCGTCTTTTGGATTGCCGTCATATTGTTCTGTTGGCGCTCCTGCAAATTTTACAAAATATCGCGCCCCGTCCTTTTCCAAGCCAAAACAAATATTTCCGGAATCCTGATCATCCAGCACCTAAAAAACCCTGCCATATTTGCTCAAAAAGCTAAAATCGAAAGAAGCCTTCAGCTTATACGGTATTCCGTCAACAGATTGCAGATAATAGCCCTTGAAATACCATGTCGGTACGAGAGTTCTCATATTATCGTACCACAGCAGCACGTCTTTTGCCTGTTTCAGCATTGTATCGATCTCTCTCTGTCCAAACGGAATCGCCCACGCAGCGGAAGAAAGCGTGTTGCTTGATATGTATAATGCAAGAAGCTGCCAAAATTTCAGCGGAACTTCGCCGCTAAAATAACCGTTCACTAAGCCCGAGGCGAACAGCGGCGTCTTCTGCGCACACCAAACAATGCGGTTAAATTCTTCCCATGGGTCTCCCACGTCGCTACGGTCAAAATCAATGATTTGCAGCTTCCCGTTCCTGTCAATCATCATATTGCCAATGTGATAATCTCCATGCTGATAGCACTGCGGGCGGTCTTTCAGCAAATTACGGTTTGTATTTATATAGTCTATAAAGGCCTGTCCGCTTTCATATTTAATAGGACAAGCCTCATACGTTTTTATTTTGCGGTCAAGCTTTCTATTGAAACGGATTTCCCAGTCTTCCTGCGGCTTCGGTACCGGGACAGAATGGATCTGCCTTAAAATCCGACCGGCTTCAAGCCCATACACATATTGCTCTGTATCGGAAAGCGTCGGTACGATTTTTTCCGCATCAGCGCCGTCTATCCAGCTTTGCAGGGAATATATCCCCTCTTTACAAGTGCCGAATTCTACCGGCAGACACATTGGGATGCCAAGCGCCGCCGCGCACTGCATCCTTTCAAATTCGTTTTTCTTGCGCTCATACTGTTCCAGGGGAGAGATGCGAAGCAGATATTTTGTGCCGTCCTCAGCTGTTACACAGTATTTCTGATCGCCCGACCAGCCTTTGGCGATAGGCTCTTTCCTTTTGATTTGACCATATATATCCAAATAACAGCGCCTCCCTTTGAAAACAGGTTCATGGTTCATCCAAATATCATCTTGCGCTTTCCCGCCGTGAGAACCGCAGCCTCTACAAAGATTTACGTATACATTCGCAAACCAATTCGACTGACAGTCATCAGACCAAACGGTCCAAAGCTTCTCGTGATGCCGTTGTTTTTAATAAACAGCATTTCGTAGGTTCTCCTGCAGCTCTGCTTCCAAAACGTCCGCAAACATCTGTATTTTTTCACCCAATAAAAGCGTGCCATTTAATATGTGCTCGTCATTCATAAATTTCAAAGGCTCTTTCCGTATCATAACTGCTGTTTCAAGAGCTTCTCTGACGGGGCTGATATCGTTTTTGAGCGCCCACTCTCCGGCGGCGGTTTTTGCTGTCACGGCTCCGGTTCGAAGCGTATAAATGCAGCGTGCAATATCAAGCAGCCAGCCATAGGACTTTATGCTTCTGCTGACAGTGATTGCATGTTTTTTTATCGTTTCATAATGCTTCTTGACGTCCTGGTAAAGCATTTCGTAGGATGGCATTTTCATGAATCGTCGAACATCATCGCCGCAAATAAGCTTTCCGTTTTTAATCAATCCCGCCATAGAAAAGCTGTCAAAATGATAGCGGTCGGCAATTCTTTGTCCGCTTGTTCCCCAATAAACAACACAGTCCGGTATTTGATTCAAAAACGCGTTTAATGTCAACATTCCGCCCTCAAACAAACGGTAATACCGGTTATCCGGCTCTTCTTTCAGCAGCTTTTGCCGGAGAAGTACAAGCTCGTCCGCTTGCTGCCTCGGAATCGGTTTTTCGGTCAGACAAAGAATATCAATATCACTCCAGCCAAGACGAAAATCCTCCAGCACAACAGAACCATACAGATAAATGGAGACAGGAGAATCGGACAAAACACGCCGGATCGAAGAAGCGATTCTGCCTATGGCGTTTTGCCGCTCAAACTGTTCTTTCGTAATGAGCAGCTCTATGTTGCCGTTATGCCTTTTATATTTGGAAAAGCCTGCGGCAAGATGCGTCTTGACAGCGGCGGCTCGCGCCTCTTCAAAATCGTTATGTACCGCTTCTGCTCCCAAAGTATCGAAAGCGTATTTCAAAAGCAGCTTCAGCGCTTCCACCGCATACCCCCTGCCGCGATATTTTGATTCGACGATAATGCCCATTTCGTACCACTCGGCATCGTTGCTCCTGCGTGCATTGACCTCGCCGATATAGACGCGATCCTCCGTCCGAACAATATAGGCATAAAAGCGTCGATTGTCCTTATTCCACTGCTTATACCACTGCTGAATTTGCTCCGGCGACTGATGATACGTACAACCGCCATGATCCCCATAACCAAGATTATAAGCCATTGTATCTTCGTCAGCAATCAGATAGCGGCGATATTCGAGTTCTGCTTCGGTTGGAATATGTAAACTGACACGATCCATCTTTTCTCCTCACTCTGCGGCGTCCTCAAGCCGGCGATGAAGTGCCTCTCAGATTTTCACAAGCAGCTCCAGCTTAGATCATATAGTCGTGCCAAGTGTTCCAAGCCAATCCGGGCAGATTCTATTTATATTGTATCAATACGTCGCATATGCTGCCGTCAGGCGGAGGAGTCAGCAGACCTTTTTCTTTTGCCATATCGCAAATATGGGTGGCATATAGCGTTAAAAACATATAGCTGCAGGCGCGCGCCACATCCTCTTTCAGGTGCTCCGGAAATAGCTTCTGGTACCCATGCACATACTTGCGGACACCGTCGGAATACTCGTCAATTGAGGACTGAAAGGCCGTATCGGCCAGCAGGTCAAGCTGCTGCTTCTGCCCTTTTGTAAACGCCGGAACGGTAACAAATAATTTGCCGTTTTCCTTTTTGGAAATAAATCCTTTTGCAATTGCGGATGTAGCCGAATCCGTGTCATTGATTTTTCTTCCGAGCAAGATATCCTCACAAATATTTATTTCATTATCAAACATCATTTCACGATAGGAAAAACCTCCGAAATGGTACGAAATATGCTTATAAGTACCTCTGCTTCCGAGATTCGACGACTCTTCACGTCCGAGCCCCCGTATAGGATTTTGATTCCCGTTCATCAAATAGGCATGGTAGCTCCAACGGCAGCCGTCATACC
>CABSMD010000220.1 GCA_902478725.1 uncultured Clostridia bacterium | reverse complement strand
CACTGTGTGACCGTTTTGGCGCAGGGCGGAAACCAGACGGACCTTTTGACCCGGTGTAAGCTCCGCAAAAACATGAATTTCTTCAACCGCAGCGCTAAGTTCGCTGTCTGTCATTTCATCCAGATTGGCGCCGGTCAGCACGGTTTCGGAAGAAATCCCCACCCGGCGGCATACAGAGACCGCCACGTCCGCCTGATCCCCCGTCAGAATTTTGGGAGTCACCTTCAGCCTTTTGAGCGCCGCCACGGACGCCTTTGCGGTTTTCTTGGGTGCGTCAAAGAATGCCAGATACCCCATCAAAATCATATCTTCTTCATCGGCAGGAATAATCTGGTTTTGCTGTCCTACATTTTTTCGTGCAACGGCGATGACCTTCATACCGTCCTGTAGCATCTCATCTACCACAGAGGATACGCTCTGCATCCCGCCTTTCTCTATCGGCAGAATTTCATCCCGATACTCCACATGGCTGCAACGGGCCACGATGTGGGAGATATCCCCTTTCATAATGAGTTGACTTTCTCCGTTTTTGTCTGTCACAAGAGTGCTGACAAACTTGCGGGCATAGTCAAAGGGAATCTCATCTATTTTTTGATACTGAGTGAGCAAATCAGTGTAATGCGTCTCGCGTCCCGGCATAGTCTGACAGGCAAGAATCGCGTTATCAATTGGATTGCGTACGCCGGAATGGTAGAAGCTGTTTAAGAAAGCCAAATCCAGCACCTCGCTGCTTTCGTTGCCGAGCACGTCCATGTAATATTCCAGCAGGATGCTTTCATTGGTCAGCGTTCCAGTCTTGTCCATGCAAAGCACATCCATGCTGCCAAAACCCTGCATGGCATTGATGTCTTTGATGATGGTCTGCTTGCGGCTCATGGTAAGACTGCCCCTTGCAAGACAAGCGGTAATAACCATGGGCAGCATCTCCGGCATCAGTCCTACAGCTACCGACAGCGCAAAAGCAAAGGATTCCAGCCATTTCCCACCTGTGATACCGAGAAGCACGAACACAATGGGAATCAGTACCGCAATAAAGCGGAGCATGACCCAGGCGATGGAATTGGCACCCTTTTGAAAGGATTTTTTATCATCAGAATCAGGTTTTGCAAAGCTACCGTAGAGCGTGTCCTTTCCGACCGCCAGCACAATACCCTCGCCTTTACCGCTGATGACTGTTGTTGCCATAAAAGCAAGGTTTTCAAGCTGGGTCAGCGTTTCCAAGCTGCTGTAACTGAGGGCGTGGCAGTTCTTTTCCAAAATGGCGCTTTCGCCCGTTATGGCTGCCTGTGAGACGAACAGGTCGGTGACCTCTGTCAGCCGGATATCCGCCGGAACACGGTCACCCGCAGAGAGCAGAACAATATCCCCCACCACCAATTCTTCCGCAGGTATTTCTATGAGTTCTCCTTCTCGCTTTACAGTGATACTTTCATGAATCAGCCGGTCAAGCTGCTGCGCCGCGTTCTTTGCTCGGAGTTCCTGAATCAGACGGATTGCACCACTAATTAGGATCATGGAAAAGATAATGATGGCAGTAGTGGCATTTCTGGCGAAGTTGGAGACGAGAAAAACGTCCGTCACCAACGAAATAATACCCAGGATAAAGAGAATTATATTGAACGGATTGATAAAAGCCCGCCGCAATCGGCGTATCGTCGTATCATTTTTTCGCTCCGCGAAGCTGTTTGCACCATATTTTTCCCTCATCGCCTCGACCTGTTCATGAGACAGGCCATCCGGTGATGCTTCAATATCTTGATATATTTGTGATGCCTCACGGTAAGCGTATTTTTTGATACGACTGTCAAACAGTGTTGTTTTTGACACGAGACAGTCCCTCCTTTAGCAATACAGATAAAATTATTTTAACATTGTACCGTGAAAACACCATGTCTATATTCTTGCTTTTTTCTTGCATTTTCATCCGTTGTTTGTTCTGTACATTTTCACCTTTCTGTTTTCTGATGTTTAATCAATTTAATTACAGACGGAGGCAGCATAATAACAAGGTCAAAGCTATGAAAACCGATGAACAAACAAGAAATATATGATTTCCTAAATAAAAAAGGAATTTGGCATGAGACTACAGAGCACGCCGCAGTTTACCATGTGGCAGAGCTTGCCGGAATAGACATCCCGTATCCCGAAGCGGATGCAAAGAATCTGTTCGTTCGTGATGACAATAAACGGAATTATTATCTTATTACGTTAAAAGGCGATGATCTGAAGGCGTTCCAACAAAAAAAACGGAGCGCGTGCATTATCGTTTGCTTCTGCCGATGATTGAAAGAGAATGATGAGATTGATTCCCGGAGCTGTGACGCCTCTTGGCATCTTAAATGACACAGAACGCAAGATCACATTGTATCTTGATCGCGATTTTCTTGAAAACGACCTCATAGACGTCCATCCAAATGATAATACGGCAACCGTTTGGTTAAAGCTACAGATCTGATTAATATGATAACACAGCACGGTAATCAAGTCATTGTTTCGGATATTTGATTGGCGATTTGTGACGGCTTCACTCCGTCTTTTATGTTTTTCATTTTTTGTTATGGTTTCTATTTTTAACGCCCAAATAAAGCAATTGGAAATCGTATCACCTATAATCAGCTGTTTTCAAATCGATCGTCTGATTGGATGCCCGATTTTTATAGAATGGCTTTACCTCTTGATATGTAAATGACGAGATAGAAAAAATCAAACGTTTTTTGCATCATATCCGTCTCTGATACCCCCGCTGGCAATCGGCTCTTGTTCTTTTAACCCATCCTTGCTATAATAGAAATGTTATTCTTAATCCTTTCAGCCAAAGGAGTGTTTGGAATGGAACCGATGAAAAATCAGCTTTGGACCGATAAACCCCGCAATTTTCTGGGACTTGCCATCAACTTTACAAGATACATCATCACATCGGAGAAATTTATTACCCGCAAAGGCTTTTTGAATATTCACGAAGACGAGATTATGCTCTATCGAATCACTGACAAAAAGCTTGCTCTGCCCATTACGCAACGGATTTTTGGATGCGGCACCATTACGCTGCACGCCAAGGACAGTGACACTCCTACCAAGGAACTCAAGGCTATCCGGAATCCACGCGCCGTGCTGGAGCTTTTGGACAACACCATTGAACAAGCCCGTCAAGCCAATTATGTGCAGGGGCGCGACATGGTCGGCGCCCTTAACCGGGATCCCTGCGGCGATGAGAATGAATGCGATTTTGAATAATTCAATTACTCTACCCTGTGAAAGGAAGCGACCTGATTGAAAAAAAGTTCCCAGGCGGATTTTGGCACCGGGAGTATCGGTAAACTGCTGTTCACTATGGCAGTCCCGGCCATCACCGCCCAGATTATCAACCTTCTGTATAATATTGTGGACCGTATGTATATCGGTCATATTCCCGTTATCGGCGCCACCGCTTTAACCGGTGTGGGCGTGACCTTTCCAATTATCACGCTGATCACCGCTTTCAGTTCTCTGATCGGCATGGGCGGCGCGGCACGAGCCGCCATTTTTATGGGCCGCCAGGATAATAATATGGCGGAGGAAATTCTCGGCAACTGCTGTGCGGCGTTGGTCTGCATTTCAGTAGTGCTCACCACTGTCATCCTAGTTTTTTGTGAGCCGCTGCTAATGGCTTTCGGCGCCAGCGCCGACACCATTGGCTATGCCACCGGTTATCTTCGTATTTACACAGCCGGTACCATTTTTGTGCAGATTGTTATGGGCCTTAATATGTTCATCACTTCTCAGGGATTTGCACAGGTGGGAATGAAAACTACCATCATCGGCGCTGTGTGCAATATCGTTTTAGATCCTGTTTTTATCTTTCTGTTTGATATGGGCGTACAGGGCGCCGCATTGGCGACCATCATTTCTCAAGCGGTCTCCGCCGTTTGGGTCTTGGTGTTTTTAACCGGTAAAAAAACGATTCTGCGCATCCGCCTTTCCCGGTTGCGCTTGAACCCCAAAATTATCGGTCCGGTGTTGGCGCTGGGAGTTTCCCCTTTTATCATGCAGTCCACGGAAAGCCTGCTGTCCATTTGCTTCAACACTCAGCTGCAGCGGTTTGGCGGCGATCTGGCAGTAGGCGCTATGGCCATTTTGACCAGCGTAATGCAATTCGGTATGTTGCCGTTAATGGGGCTTACCCAAGGTGCACAGCCTATTATCAGCTATAACTTCGGCGCTCGCACTGCCGACCGGGTGAAAAAAGCTTTTCAGCTTCTGTTGGTCTGCAGCATGATTTTTACCTTTGTCCTTTGGGCCGGCTGTATGTTGGTTCCCAAAGCCTTTATCCTGATTTTCAGCTCTGATTCGGCGCTAACGGAAATCTCAGTCTGGGCAATGCGCATCTATATGGGTACTTTTCTGTTTTTTGGCGCGCAAATCGCCTGTCAGCAAACCTTTATTGCACTGGGGCAAGCAGCCGTTTCCCTGTTTTTGGCATTGCTGCGCAAAGTAATTCTGCTGATTCCGCTTATTTTTATCCTGCCGCTGTTCTTCTCAGATCAGGTGTTCGCCGTCTTTTTGGCAGAGCCGATAGCCGATTTTCTGGCGGTTTTGGTCACGGTGCTCATG
>CABSMD010000219.1 GCA_902478725.1 uncultured Clostridia bacterium | reverse complement strand
CCGAGCGACTATCCGCCTGATCGGCAGCCGGAACCATGAGTAATAGTATGCGGGTGGCCCTTGCATTTCTCCATGAAGCGCAGCTGGGACAATGATACGCCCGTAACTCGCGGCCCGGCCATAAGGAGGGCGGCGAGATGAAATTTCTGTGGACCTGTTCGCCGCAGGTGCCGGTGGACATTAAAATCTCAATATTTGAATAGGAAAAGCGAAAATGGCAATAATTACTTACGAAAGAAAGGAGCAGACAGATGAATGAGTTTACAGATTCCAATGCGGAACGTTCTTCACTCAGAGAGATAAAGAATGTGGTAATTGACACGTCAATTCCTCGCAAGGAGAGAATACGGGACTATGTTGCTCAAATCGGCAATCCATACTGTTATTTAGACGATGGTATCGTAGTGGAAATCGGTTATACAGATACCGAAATAAGCCTGCAAGACAGGCTTTTAGCTTACGCAAACAGTATGGATCGCACATCAGGAAAATTGTGGTAGCGTGTGCGATTTCATTGACAAATGCACATTCTTAATGCATAATTAAAATGGTCAATGTGGATGGACGGTCATCCATCCGGACAGGCACCGGAAACAAATTTCCTGAAATACGCAGGAGGTTTGTTATGGCGCTTTATTTTGACGGGCAAACAGCGCTCGATTCGGAACAATATGATGCTATTGCATACTATCGTCTGTCAAAGGATGACGGTGCAAAGCGTGAAAGTGACAGTATTGCGAATCAGCGCAAGCTGATTCGCTCATTTCTTCAAAATAACCCCAATATTCATTTGATTGAAGAAGCGCAGGATGACGGCTATACCGGGACGAACTTTGACCGCCCTGGTTTTCGTAGCGTGCTAAATGCAATACAATCAAAAAGAGTAAATTGCGTTATTGTTAAAGATCTTTCCAGACTGGGGAGAGAGTATATTGAAACGGGAAAGTATCTTGAAATGATCTTCCCGTCTTTTGGCGTGCGCTTTATTGCCATCAATGATGATGTAGACAGTGAAAACAGTCGTGCCGGTGACGATATCATTATTCCGGTAAAAAATATAATGAATGAGGCCTATTGCCGCGAGTTATCAAAGAAATTGCGAAAGCAGTTTCAGATTCAGCGTGGCAATGGCGAGTTTTTGGGTGCCTTTGCCAACTATGGGTACTGTAAATCTCCCGATGATAAGCATAAGCTTGTTGTGGACGATTATGCAGCCGAGGTTGTCAGGGGCATTTTTTCATTGAAATTTCAAGGATATAATCAGCAAGCGATAGCAGATTTCCTGAATAACGAAAAGGTTCTTTCGCCGGCGGACTATAAAAAAAGCCAGGGACTGAAGTACAAAACAGGCTTTAAAACTTCTTCCAAATCGCATTGGTCTGCTGTGTCAGTCAGCAGGATACTGACAAACCCGATTTACACCGGAAAACTGGTTCAAGGCAAACGTGGAACGCCGAATTATAAAATCAAAACGATGAGGATGCGTGAAGAAAAGGATTGGGTTGTCGTAGAGAATAACCATGATCCGATTATTGACCCTCTGACCTTTATGATTGTGCAGCGTATGCTGGAACGGGATACCCGTACAGCGCCTCAAAACGATATCGTATATCCACTGTCCGGCATGGTATTCTGTGCTGATTGTAAGGCCTCTATGCTGCGCAGGACAGTGAGACGCGGGAATAAAACATTCCGTTATTATGTTTGCTCAGCCAACAAAAGAGGAAACGGCTGCAGCAGCCATAGCTTTGAACAGAGCAAATTAGAGCAGACTGTTTTACGTGCGATTACCAAACAGATTGATATCATTTTAGACACCGATGAGCTGCTGAATGCAATGGGAAAAAGCAAAATTGAAAATGCCCATATCAGGCGCTTGGATCTGGCGATTGTCCAGAAAAACAGCGAACTCGACCGGTACTGCAATTTTCGCATGAAATTATATGAAGCCCTCAACGACGATTTAATCGATCGGGATGAATATGAGAAAATGCGGAACAAATATACCGGTATGATCGAGGAAACTGAGAATATAATCCGACAGTTATCTGCCGACAGAGAGAAATCGCTGACAAATACCACGCCTCGGGATTGGATGGCATCTATTGCAAAATTCAAGGGCATTACAGCGCTTTCAAGAGAGGCTGTCATTACCCTTGTCGATAGAATCTATGTTTATGAGGATAAGCATATCCGAATTGATTTTAATTTCAGGAATGAACTGGCGTATTATAAGGAAATTCTTCAGCAGAAGGAGGTGGTCTGAAATGGCACGAAAAAGTCGGGCAAATAACGCTCTGATAATATCCGACACAAAAAATAAGATGTGGAATGCCGGACTTTACGGTCGTCTTTCCGTAGAAGATGGAGATGACACGGAGCAAAACTCAATCGGCAACCAAAAGAAAATCGGCAATCGTTTTCTTGCCGACAAGCCGGACATTGTGCTTGTTGACACATACTCGGACCATGGCTGCACGGGAATGAATTATGAACGTCCCGACTTCAAGAGAATGTTTGAGGATATAAAATCCGGCAGGATCAACTGCATCATTGTTAAGGATATTTCCAGACTGGGACGCCATTTTGTAATGACGAGCAATTTTGTTGAACGCATATTTCCGGAAATGGGGGTGCGGCTGATTTGTGTGAACGACGGGTATGATAGTTCCGAACCGAACGCCGACTCGTCGGCCTTGACGCTTCCGCTGAAAATGGTGATGAATGACTACTATGTCAAGGATATCTCCCAAAAAATCCGCTCGTCTATACATGCCAAAATGGACAGCGGTGAATACCTGCCGTCTGCAGGCAGCATTCCATACGGATACATCAGAGATCCGGAAAACAACACCTTTCAGGTCGACGAGGAGACAGCCCCGGTTGTTTTGCGGATTTTTCAAATGCGGGCTGACAGAGTCAGCTTTAACGGTATATGCCGTGAATTGAATTCAGAAGGGATTCCATGCCCTGGTAAAATTCGCTATGAACGTGGTGTGACCATGGCGGAAAAGTATAAGGACGCATTGTGGATACCAGGTACTGTACGAAAAATCACGCAGGACGCAGCATATATCGGCTGCCGCGTTCACGGTAAGGCAATGCGGAGCAAGGTTGGCCTCGATAAAAAACGGCGTCCGGAGGATGAGTGGAAAATCATTGAAAATGCACATCCGGCGCTTGTGCCTGAAAAATTATTTGACTATGTTCAGAGGGTAAACTTCGAGGAACTTGAAAAGCGAAAGCATTATGTTCAACGGAATAGTGCAGAAGAAGATTACAGAGATTTGTTCCGGGGATTGGTTTATTGCGCGGATTGTCACAGCCTCATGTCAGCCAGCAAAGGCTGCGCACGGGTTGGTGCAAATACCCCGAGCCGCATTTTTTATGATTGCAACACCTATCGGTATTCTGGGCACACACGCTGTACAAGCCACTATGTCAGGCAGGAACAGATTTATGCTGTGGTCAAGAATGCGATCGATCAGCAAACAAAGGTGGCTGTTGATATTGAGCAGCTTGTTGCAAGTATCAAGAATTCTCCAGAAACCAAGCGGGTTTTTACAGAAGCGGCAGAAACCGCTGAAGGCATATCTGCGAAGCGGCAAAAGGTAGAGAATAGAATGGAACGGCTTCTTACCGATTTAACCGAGCAAATTATTGATCGAAATGAGTATGGATATATGAAGGCAAGGTATTCTCAGCAGTTGAAGGAGCTTTTGGATGCGGAAGAAGCGGCAGCAGCCAGAAGGAATGCAGTGCAGAAAAAAATAACTGTTACGCAGGAATGGATATGTAATATGAAGGAGTATCAATCCCTGCCGGCTCTTACGCCGGAAATCCTGAGACTGCTTATAAAGGAGATTCAGGTTCATAGCAACCGGAGCATCACCATTGTTTTCAATTTCAGTGATCCGTATAAGTCGATTACCGAGCTGCGGAATTGTGTGGAGGAGGTGCGTCAGGTTGGATGAGCGAATGGATATTTCGTATTTGAGATTATCAAAGGAAGACGGCGATGTCGAAGACGGCAGCATAGATGAAAGCTGCAGCATTCAGTCGCAGCGCACATGTATCAAACAGTATCTGCATCGCAATGGGTTCTCAGTTGATCGTCTTTCGGAAATCATAGATGACGGCTACAGCGGGACAACGATGAATCGTCCCGGAATGAATCGTCTGATAAAGTTGGTCGAATCCGGAAAAGTGCGGACGATCATTGTGCGTGATTTTTCTCGATTTGCTCGCAGCTATTTGGAAGCCGGACATTATCTTGAATTTATTTTTCCGGTTTACAATGTTCGATTTATATCCATAAACGATCAGTTTGATAGTTTGGAGCTCGGAGAATCGACCGGCGGACTTGAAATGGCAATACGCAACCTGATCAACCAAATGTACTCCAAAGATATTTCAAGGAAAATCAAAAGTGCTGTTGATCTGAAAAAGCTGAGCGGTGAATTTGTTTACGGAACGGCTCCTTATGGCTATAAGAAGGGTGAAGTGCGAAACACCATTGTGGTTGACAAACCGGCTGCACAGATAGTCAGGCAGATATTTGAATGGGCCGCAGGAGGGATTACCGTAACAGGTA
>CABSMD010000218.1 GCA_902478725.1 uncultured Clostridia bacterium | reverse complement strand
TTTTCGTGTACCGCAGGAGAAAAAGAAGAAACTTTGTGAAGACAGATCTCACCGATTGCTAAAATACGCGCAGATCACGTGCTATGATAGGCGCAAATATGATAAAGAACGGGGGAAGTGTTGTGAAAAGCGAACGATTCTTTGGCGTACATTTTGACTTCCATGCGAGAGAGGATTGCACCAAAATTGGGGAAACCGTGACCGACGATATGCTGGACGATTTTCTGGATCGGGTTAAGCCGGATTTCATCCAATGTGACTGCAAAGGGCATCCGGGTTTTTCGTCCTATCCTACCAAGGTGGGCAATCCCGCGCCCGGCTTTGTTAAAAATGTGCTGCCGATTTTTCGAAAGGCCACCCGTGACCGCGATATCGGTCTTTATATGCATTATTCCGGCGTTTGGGACACCGAAGCGATCAAGCACCATCCTGATTGGGCCAGAATCGATGAAAAAGGGGAGACCGACCCTAATAATACCTCCGTGTTCGGCGAATATGTCGACAAGCTCATGATACCACAGCTCCAAGAGCTATACCATGAGTATGGGGTGGACGGCGCCTGGATCGACGGAGAATGCTGGGCCACCTGTCAGGAATATAACAAAAAATATCTCAAGAAATTTATGGAACAGTATGGGTTGACCGAGCTTCCGGTAACGAAGGACGATCCTTATTTCTATGAATTTTCCCAATATTGCCGCGAGGGTTTCAGAAACTATCTCCGGCATTATCTGGACGTGCTGCACGAAACCTGCCCAGGAATGAAAATCACCAGCAATTGGGCGTTTACCTCGCGTATGCCGGAGCAGGTTTCGGCTGCTGTTGATTATATCTCCGGAGACTATTCCCTGCAAGACAGTGTGCGCTCGGCCCGCTTTGACGGACGTTCCATTGACGGACAGGGAAAGCCGTGGGATTTGATGGCGTGGGCGTTCAGCGGTAAATTCAGTAACGCGCCGAAAACAAATAAGCCCGCCGTACAGTTAAAGCAGGAGGCGGCGCAGGTGCTTGCTTTAGGGGGAGGTTTTCAGCTGTACTATACCCAAAACCGCGATGCCTCCATCCCCATGTGGCAGACCGAAACGACCGCTGAGGTCGCAGCGTTTTGCCGCGAACGCAAGGAATTTTGTTTCCAGTCAAAGCCGGTCAATCAGATCTCTATCCTGTTCTCCACCTATGACTTTTATCGCCAGAATGAGCGTATGTTCAGTGGCTGGAGTGGAATTTTAACCCCAATCCAGGGGATCCTAAACGCTGTATTGGATGCAAACCTGACCGTTGACCTGCAATTTGAATACCAGTTGCATGAAAAAATGCAGGAATTTCCTTTGATTATTATCCCGGAATCGCATGAGCTGGAGGAAGAATTCAAGGAAGAGCTAAGGCAGTATGTAAACGGTGGAGGCAATGTACTCGTAATCGGAGACCAGGCTTCCAAGATGTTTGCCGCAGAGCTTGGATTGGGGAAAACAGAGCAGTATGAACCGCAATACCTGTGGGCCGAGGGCGGCGGATGGCTGAATGGAACCGACGGGAATGCGCTGGTCTGTCAGCCGGATGCCGAAATCTTTGAGTATTATTATGAAAAGAACGATAAACGCTCGCCCAAACACCCACTAAGCTGTATCAGGCCATATGGGAAAGGCAAATTTGGTGCGATTTTATGTAACTGCGGGGTACCATACAGCAGTGGACAGACCTTTGGTTTGCGAGAACTGATCAAGTCGATGGTAGAACGGTTGTTCCCACAGCCGGTCTTGCAGGTCAAAACCCCCTGTGATGCGGATTTTATCCTGCGCGAGAAGGATGAAAAGCTTTATCTGCATTGCATCAACATGTTAGGACAGCACAACAATCCGGATATTTATACCTTTAATACAATTCCGCCCATCCATAACATTGAGGTTTGCCTCCATCTTGGGCGACGTCCCCAAAAGTTGATTTTGCAGCCGGAGGGTACCGCCATTCCCTTTGTCTATCAGGATGGTAAGACCTGTTTTACGATAGAAAAGTTGGATATCTACGACATCATATCAGTAGAGTGAGGGAAACAAGGTGGAACAGATCAGCGCAGAAACTATGGATAACTATGAGCGAGGAAAGGATTGCTTTGGTATTGTATCGGTCGCAGAATTAAGGAAAAACGCTGAAATATTGGAAATCGGCGAAGCAATCGTTTTGGAATGTGAGAGAGTGCGCCAGTCGAAGTTCGAAAGCCATGAGGGATTTGACCTAATCTGCCTGCATATTCCTCGAATGCAGGGAAAGGAACCACTGCAAGTCTGCATATATTTCAGAGACGAGCTGTTATTGTTTGTTACCAATCGAAAAGAAAGGGTAGAGGCGTTTATGGAAGCCGATGCACCGGGATTGCCTCGTCTTCTGTATTCGTTTTTAGACCGGTTAACCCGTGAAGATATCCTCTGTATGGAACAGTTGGAAGAAGAGATATCGACGCTCGAGGAGGCGCTCATCACATCAAAAATAGAGAATTGCATCAACGAGATCGTCGGTTTGAGAAAGCGCCTGCTGTCCTTTAAACGGTATTATGAACAGTTGCTAAGCATTCTGGAATCGCTTGAAGAGAATGAAAACAGGTTGCTCACTCAAAAATGGATCCGTTATTTCAAAATGTTGACCGGCCGTGTAGACCGGCTTTACCACAGCGTTTTGAATTTAGGGGATTATGTGTCTCAGGTGCGTGAAACCTACCAGTCCCAGGTCGATATCAGGCTGAACAACATTATGAAGCTGTTTACCGTCATCACGGCGATTTGCCTGCCGCTTACACTGGTTGCAGGGTGGTACGGCATGAACTTTAATATGCCGGAATATCACTGGCGTTATGGTTATCCCGCCGTTTGCCTGCTAAGTATAGCGGTTGTGGGTATCTGTATTTTATGGTTCCGAAAAAACAAGTGGTTTTAAGGAAAATCCGCCGTATAGTATTCTATGCGGCGGGTTTGTTTTAGAGGTATTCTTTTTTTCCTTCCTGTTCCAGCCGTTCGACGATTCTTTTAACTTCTTGCACCCGGTCCCGGTCACAAACCAATAATGCATCTCCTGCCTCCACAATCACCAAGTTTTCAACGCCGATAGTGGCAATCAGCTTATCCTTTGCATAGCAGATGCAATTGCTGGTATCAATTTGAACCAGATGGCCGTTTACAATGTTCCCGTTTTCATCCTCTTGATGGAATACACCGAGATTGTCCCAGCTTCCGACGTCGTTCCATATAAAATCCCCCGGTACGACCAGCACATCTTCCGCATGTTCCAAGATACCATAGTCGATTGAAATGCTCGGGATTCGGGGATAAAACTCCTGTATGGTCTCATCTTCATGTGGAGTACCCATGGCTTGCGCAATGCGGGACAGGCAATCATATACGGAAGGCAGTAGCTTTTGATATCGGTCGATAATCGTCGACGCTTTCCAGATAAACATGCCACTGTTCCATAAATATGAGTCACTTTCGAGATAACGTTTGGCAGTTGCGGCATCTGGTTTTTCACGAAAGGAGAGAACCTTCTTTACTGGAGTATTTTCTTTTTTGTCATATTGAATATAGCCATATCCGGTCGCAGGATATTCCGGCTGTATCCCAATGGTAACCAGCCGGTCCTGTTCCTCAGCGGCTGCGATAGCAGTTTCAAGTGCTTTTAAAAAATGGTCCGTATTTCCAATATAATGATCGGATGGGAAAACGCACATGATGCCGTCACCGTACTTCTTAAGGATTTCAAACGCCGCATATCCGATACACGCGGCAGTATTACGTGCGGACGGTTCCAAAAGCATATGATCCTGCCGGATTTCTCCCTCCAAAGCAGAGGCCATTTCGTTTGATTGATTCTGACCAGTCACGACAAAGATATCCTCTAGTGCAATCGCCTTTTGAATACGATGGATCGTTTCATTGATCATCAATTCCTTGCCGTTTAAGCTGAGTAACTGCTTTGGCAGGGCTTGTCTGCTCAATGGCCAAAATCTGGTACCGCCCCCCCCGGCCATTACTACACCATATCGTTTCATAAAAAAGTCCTCCGTTTTACGTTTATCCAGCCTCCAAAAAAAGCTTACGGGTAACAAAATTATACACCATTACCACCGCAGTGGCAACGATTTTGGCGAGCATATAATAAACCGAGAGCCGGTCGACCATGCACCACATAATCAAGGCGTTGATCCCCAAGCCTATGATACTTAATATAATAAAGATAAAAAAGGAGTGTACCGCTTTACGCTCCTCCCCAACATCAAATACCCAAATAACGCTGAGGATATAATTATAAATTACAGATACGATAAAGGAGATGCAGCTGGATAATAGATAATTTATTTCGCCAAATTCGGTCAAAACAAAAAGCAGGGCGTAATCAATTAAAAACGCCGATCCTCCAACTACCCCAAAGCGAAGAATCTGAAACATTAACTTTTTCATAGTAATCTCCTGCAGTATAATATTACATATTTCTGTCGAAACCATTATACAATATAAATTTTACTGTCACTAAGTAACTTCGCTACTCCGAAATTAAAAATTTATGACGGCAGAACCATTCCTGTTGAAAGCGAAGTTGGATATATTATACCAT
>CABSMD010000217.1 GCA_902478725.1 uncultured Clostridia bacterium | reverse complement strand
GGAATTCTCTGATAAATAGGATTTTCTTTCAGCAGCTCCCGAATCAGGAAGTCGAGCCGTTCACTTTGCGTCATGGCCGGTTACTCCTATGAATTAAAATGTCAGGCAAAAAAGAAGCCCGCAGTCATATCCAGATAATTCTCCCCGCTGTAATCCCCATACTGCTTCCTGACCTCAGCTTTAAACGCCTCCGCGTCCACGCTTTGTGACGCAATCCCCTTCAGATTTTTCAGATAGGCTATTTTGGTTTCCACATCCTTTAAATCCTCCGGTGTATAGTGCGAGGTGAGGATAAGTGTGTAGCCTTTTTTCAGATATCCCTGTAACTGCCGGATGAGCGCGTCCGCGTGGTTCTCCCCGGCCACGATAGAATGGCAGTCATGTCCAAGCATATGTGTGTAAACAGCGTTAATCTGCGGAATTTCTATATCAAACGCATCGGCCGTTTCGGTAATCCGAAAATCTATCCCACCGATCGTTGTCGTACCTTCCGTAAGATAGTCGGTAACGGTATGGATCGAATGGTCAAAAATGTCTCCAAACACAACATGAAAGTTGTAGATCAAAGCCCTTCCGCCGCCCTCATGTCCATACTCATCAGCCTTTTTGGTGGCATATTTTTTTGTGTTCGGCAGAAAGGAACCGCCCGCCATATGATACGACAGCAGCATCCCAGCTACCTCCAGCCTTTGTCCGGAAAGATAGTCCTCCAGCTCCTTGTTGTTATCAAAGAAGCAGGGCGATTCGATTAAAACAGCCTTGCCGCCCTTCTCTACCACAAATACCTCGTCATCGATTGGATCGTTGGTCTGACAGGCGTGCAGCTTGATCTCACCGAAATCATAGACGCCTACTACCCCCTTATTAAGCTTGACCTTTTCAAATGTGTTTTTGTTCATGATTCGTTCCTCCTGCATTAATAATTTTGAAAGTGGGTTGACATTCCCTCTTTCCAGATTTATAATACAGCTATAAGAAACTTTTGTAAAGTAAGCACTTTTTTGTACTGTAGTTACCAAAAAGATACTAATGTGTATTGGTAAGCCTTTTAAGCTAAAAAAACAGGGACAGGAGTTGAAACATATGGAACAGCTTCCGGCTTGCCCGGTGGAAACTACTCTGATGCTGATCGGCGACAAATGGAAGGTACTTATATTACGGGATCTGATAGACGGTACCAAACGCTTTGGGGAACTGAAGCGGTCAATCGGCAACGTCAGTCAGAAGGTACTCACCGCCCAGCTCCGGGACATGGAAGAAAAAGGGCTCGTATCCCGCAAGGTATACGCCGAGGTGCCTCCCAGGGTGGAATACACCCTTACCGAAACAGGCTATAGCCTGCAGCCGATTTTAAACGCCATGGAATGCTGGGGTAAAGAGTACAAGGCAAAGAACGCGTAAATGCGTTCTTTGCTTTTTTGAAGTTTTTGAAAACTTTACCCATCCTTCAGCAGTTTCATGAATTCAGCGCCTGTGATCGTTTCATGCTCCAACAGGTAAGCGGCAAGACGGTTTAAGCTATCCCGGTTTTCCTTGAGGATGCTGATCGCCTTTTCATGCTGCTTTTTCACAAGCGCGATTACCTCGTTGTCAATTTCTCCAGCCTTTTCCGCCGAACAGGCCAGAGAGGTATCGTTGCCCAGATAGGGATTGTTCACAGTTTCAAGGGATACCATATCGAATTTTTCGCTCATACCATATCTTGATATCATGGCACGGGCCAACTTCGTGGCCTGCTCAATGTCGTTAGAAGCACCGGTTGTAACCGAGCCAAATGTCAGTTCCTCTGCGGCCCTCCCCCCGGTCAGGGTGGCAATTTTGTTTTCAATCTCTTCCCTGGTCATCAGGTAACGCTCTCCTTCGTCAACCTGCATGGTATACCCGAGCGCTCCCGACGTGCGCGGCACGATGGTTATCTTCGTAACGGGAGCAGAGGCGGACTGCAGGGCGGCGATCAACGCGTGGCCGATTTCATGAAAGGCGACTACCTCCTTTTCCTTGGGGCTCAGTACCGCATTTTTTCGCTGGTACCCTGCGATGACCGTTTCAACGCTTTCTTCTAAATCTCCTTGTTCCACCACCTTGCGTCCCATCCGAACCGCCCGCAGAGCCGCTTCGTTTATGATGTTGGCCAAATCCGCGCCGGATGCGCCGGAGGTAGCGCGGGCAATGCCGGTAAAATCAACCTCCGAGCTCATATGCACCGCTTTCGCGTGGACACGGAGGATCGCCTCTCTCCCCTGCAGGTCGGGAAGCTCGACAGGGATGCGCCGGTCAAACCGTCCCGGGCGCAAAAGCGCGGGATCGAGCGACTCCGGCCGGTTCGTCGCGGCAAGAATGACAACCCCTTTGGTACCGTCAAACCCATCCATCTCGGTCAAAAGCTGATTCAATGTCTGTTCACGTTCGTCGTTGCCGCCGATTCCACCGTTGTCCCGCTTTTTCCCAATTGTATCAATCTCGTCAATAAAAACGATACAGGGCGCCTTATCATTGGCCTGCTTAAACAAGTCACGCACCTTCGCGGCGCCCATTCCCACAAACATTTCCACAAATTCAGAGCCTGAGATTGAGAAAAACGGCACATGTGCCTCCCCCGCCACCGCTTTGGCCAGCAGGGTTTTTCCGGTTCCCGGCGGGCCGACCAGAAGGGCGCCCTTCGGCAGCCTTGCCCCAATATCCGCATACTTCGCGGGATTGTGCAAAAAATCAACAATCTCCCGCAAGGCATCCTTCGCCTCATCCTGCCCAGCCACATCAACAAATGTCTTGCCCGTTTCGGTCTCGGCATAGATCTTAGCATTTGCTTTGCCAAAGCTCATCGTATTGCCACCCATACGCTTGGTCATCTGGCGCATGAAAAACTGCCCGATCCCGACAATTAGCAGGATAGGAAGCACCCAGGTCAGGAAAAAATTGAGCAAGGGCGAATTTTGTGTTGGTATCTCAGCCGCAAATTCCACCCCTGCATTCTCCAAACGTTCCCGCAGGCCGTTATCTGGAAAAATACCGGTCTTATAATATTTTTGACTGCCGGTTTCATCATTTGCAATAAAGACGATTTGGTTGCCATCCTGCTCATAGGCTACCCTCGTAACCGAACCACTGTCAACCATCTTTAAAAATTGGTTATACCCCACCTCTGTTACCTGTTTTTGCAGCAGACTGGGAAAAAACAAGGCGTTTAACAGCAAAAGCACAAGCAGGGTTATCAAATAATAGTAGATTAAAGGTTTTCGCGGCGTGTGAGAAGAATCATTTTTATCTAACATTGAAAATTTCCTTTCTATAATAAAATAACAAACTGTTTTTATTTTACCACACCGGATCCCATCAATCAACCACTTGTTCCTTTTATAAGACAAAAAGCTGACTGCAATCTTGGCTTATGTTAGAAGATGGGCAAACACTTATACCATATACCTTTCCATGCTTGACAGTTATACTAAGGCGTGATAAACTTTTTGAAAAGGAGGATATTCATATGGAATTAAGAGTTTTACAATATTTTCTTGCTGTCACAAGGGAGCAGAGCATTTCAGGGGCCGCCGAATATCTTCACCTTTCCCAGCCGACACTATCCAGACAGCTAAAGGATATGGAAAACGAGCTTGGAAAACAGCTTTTGATTCGGGGCAACCGCAAAATCACACTGACAGAAGAGGGAATGATTCTAAGGAAGCGCGCTGAGGAAATTATGGAACTGGTACAAAAAACCGAAAAGGAAATCAGCCTGTCAGATGAATTTATTGCAGGAGATGTTTACATCGGAGCAGGAGAGACAGACGCTATCCGTCTGATTGCAAGGGCGGCCAAGCAGGTGCAGACACAGTATCCCAATATACACTTCCATATCGTAAGCGGCGACTCATCCGATTTGATTGAAAAGTTAGACAAAGGACTGCTTGATTTTAGTATTTTATTTTCCAAAGTAGATACCCCAAAATACGATTCGATCGAGATTCCCATAAAAGACGTATGGGGTGTGCTGATGCGCCGTGACAGCCCACTGGCGGAAAAAAGAGCAATCACGCCGGAAGACCTTTGGGACCAGCCTCTGATTATTTCCCGTCAGGCATCAGCAGAAGACAGTGCAGTGGCCAGATGGCTGAATAAGGACCTTTCCAAGCTCAATATCGTCGCAACTTATAATTTGGTCTTTAACGCCTCTCTTATGGCAGATGAGGGCTTGGGATACGTATTGGGGCTGGACAAGTTAATTAATGTAAGCGGGGATAGTAATCTGTGCTTTAAGCCCTTTTTCCCCGATCTGGAAGCAAGCATAATGATGGTATGGAAAAAATATCAGGTGTTTCCCAAGGCAGCCGAAAAGTTTTTGGAAACGCTTCAGGATACGTTTAAAAAGCATCGCCAATACAATCTTTGCATAGCAAAATAAAGAAAAATCACCTTTTTTCAACCGTCATTGAAAAAAGGTGATTTCCCTGAAAATCAGTATGAACACTAAATTTTTTGGCACCCCCGACCAGAATCGAACTGATAACTAATCCTTAGGAGATGGACCCAGTGCATATATTCCCTATCAACGGGGATAAAGAAAATGCAGTTATATCAAGGCTTTTCTCCATGTTCTCTATAAACCT
>CABSMD010000216.1 GCA_902478725.1 uncultured Clostridia bacterium | reverse complement strand
AGCCATCAGCCCGGAACAGGTCAGCCAGATTTCCGGCTACCTCGACACTTGGGAGAATGTATCCTTTGACGACAAGCGGCGGGTGGTGGATTTGATGATTACCACCGTTGCCGCTACAAGCGACAGCTTGAATATCACATGGAAAATCTGACGGGCGGAACCCCTCCCGTCAGATACCTACTCTGTGTAGTCCCTTGTAAACTGTACTTTGCATCAGGATAAATGCTTGATTCAAATTTTCCAACACGAATATCCTGCAATACGGGCATAGTCATTTCTCTGCCGCCATTGAATTTAGGGCCCCTATTCAGTGTTGGATTGATATGATTATTTACTCTAAATAGTATGATGTACTTAACTTTTTCATCATGAATATATCCGTAATGCTTTACTTCAATGTTGTATGCGTAAGTTTTCTTTGCCCAATACTGTTTCGTAATTTTCAACCCATGAGACCAGATAATATGCAGTACACAGTTCAAAAAATCAATATACAAAGACAACGCTTCATCCGAAATTTTCCAGTCCTTTATCGCAGAAGGCCGAGAAACTTTCATGGGGAAATATGGGTTAACGGCAACAGAAGTATCCGTCTTGTAATCCTTGTAATCATCCATATTCACCACAATGTCAATATACTTTTTAACCACTCTAACCGGTCTAAACCATTTTTTCATATCGAAGACTCCCTCCATATATGCTTTTACTTGGCCGACCAATCCGGAATCGTTATCCAAATTGTTTTTGGTTCCATAGCTGGTCAGTCTAACCATAGTGTAAAATACCCGGTGAGGCAAAAATGCTCCACCGGGTATGATCTGCCTTATCGCTTCTATCCTGCAAGCGCATTTGCGCATCAAGAATCAGCGCAGAAAACAGGACATGGGAAGTCACGCCGAAAAGCCTATCCTCGGCCTTGCTGGGGCTGCAATCTCCGGCATTTCAATATCCTCGGCACACAGGGTCGTGATCTCCTTTTGCGTGAGACTTTCATAGTCCTGAGTCAGCAGCCGGGTGGCCTGCGCCATTTTGGCTTTTTCGAGGATATTGCGAACATAGCGGCCATTGCCGAAATCCCCCTGTCTCCGTGCCGTCTCAAAAACAGAGGCCAGTTTTTCCTGTGCCTGATCATCCAGGTGCAAGCCCTTCTTTCGGGCGGTCAGCGCCGCAATGCTGCATAGCTCCTCCACGCTGTAATCCGCAAAGGGTACATAATAGGCAATGCGAGAGCGCAGGCCGGGATTCTTCTGCAAAAATTCCTCCATCCTATCCGGGTACCCGGCGAAGATCACCACCATGTCGTCCCGGTAATTCTCCATCTCCTGCACGATGGTGTTGATGGCCTCATCCCCATAAGAGCCACTGCGGCCATCCACCAGAGAGTAGGCTTCGTCGATAAACAGCACACCGCCCTCCGCCTGCTCGAACCTTTTCTGCACGGTCTGCGCTGTCCAGCCTACATATTTGCCCACCAGGTCGCCCCGCCCCACTTCCACCAAATGTCCCCGGGACAGCAGCCCGTTTTCCCGCATGATCCGGGCAAAGAGCCGGGCCACGGTGGTTTTGGCCGTGCCGGGATTGCCGGTGAACACCATGTGCATGGCAGGGCGATCGACTTTCATGCCCTTGTCCGCAAAGAGCTTCTGCGCCTTGTGGTAGTTCAGCGCCTGCAAAATGACATTCTTAGCCTCGGTCAGGCCAATCATTTCCATCAGCTCCTTGTAGGCGTCGCCCTTCGGTTTGGCTTTCTCCACCTCGGTTTTTACAGTGGTAATCTCTTTGTACTGGGGATACACGGTGGTTTTCAGCTTGTTGTTATACCAACCATCGAAGATTGTCCTCAGTTCCGGCGCCAGATACCCCCGGTTTCCCTCCAGCTTAGCAAACAGCTTTTTATCTGTGCGGACATGATTGTCCCGGGCCAACAGCTTCAAGTAATCTCCGGCTTGTTCACCCTCGAGAAATTCTTCCTTCAGCTCCACAAAACTGACCGTGCCGAGATCTTCGTAAAAAAGCTCTTTCAGCTTCGTGCATTCCCGGGGCAGGCAAAGGATGGTCAGCACCTGATGACGGTATTTTTTGATGTAGCTGCATAGCTTTTCAATGGTATCACGGATCCCGTCAGCCGTATCCTCGTCGCCTATGTCGCCGTAGTCGGCGCTGTATTGGACGATCACTGTGCCACCGGCGTTGCTTTTATAAAACTGGTCGTAAGCCGAGAACTCCCCATGCAACGCCTCTCCGCGAAAGCGGACAGAGCTGTACCGCCTGTTTTGCAGCCGCCCATTGGCGTAGAGCGATGGCAGCAAGGCCTGGATCATCTCCCGGCGGATGCCTGCGTAATCAGTCTGTATCAAGTAGTGGACGGGATGACCAACGATTTTTCCGAAAGAACCTCCGGCGTAAATGCGGTCCAGCTCCGGGAGAAGGCAATCCTTCGTAAAGAGCCGTCCGGCTTTGGCGTAGATCTCGTCCCTGCAAGCCTCGTCCATGAGATCCTCCCGGAAGCAGAAGTCACTGAAGCGCCGATTTATCATGTAGTCCAGATCCAGCGCCTCCAAAACATCGTCATCATCTTCAATATAATCACTTTGGCTGGCTCGGTGCAGCAAATTACAAGCAGCATGGAGAGAAATCTCCTCCGCATGGATATCCGTCAGCTTTACGCCCAATGCCTCCGTATACGCAGGAAACTGAGGATTTATATTCATGCGAGGGTCCTTCTGCACGGCCATTGCCGTAAAAGTGCCGCCGGAGGCGTTGACCACATAGAAAAAAGCCCGGCCCCGAAGCCCTTTGTTGAAGGCCTCGCTCTTGGCGGCCAGTAAATCCACATTTTCGTCCGCCGTCCGCTTTCTGCCCTGGCCGCCGCTCCCGGCTGCGAATGCCCCTGCCAGCTTAAAAAACTGCATCTCTGTACCTCCCATGTCTCTTTATCCTTGCAAAACGAGTATAGGAAATTGAGTGGGATAAAAAGGGGCCATCAGCCAGTCTGCGCATCACAAACAGCAAGGCATTCAAAAGGCAGTATAATGTGTATCCCGCACTGCCCGCAAATATTTTGGACCTCTATCTTAAAGTGGGATATTTATTGGACAGCAACTATGCTAAAATTATTTTTGAAAAACAGGAACAATCGACGCTTGCTTATGCCGTTAAAAAATAGAGGGCGCTGGCCCTCTGGAAAGGAGATAATAAAAATGCCAATTATGCTGACCAGGAAGGACGGCCCGCCTACGCCGTTCCGAAACGCAGAGTACATCCCGTTCTACTACTTCATCCCGAAAAGCATCCTGTCCCGCTGTGGGGCGGAGTTGAACGCTATCCCACGGAATCCGCAGGTGCTGCTCCGTAACCGGGCCGCCTGTGAGTTTGTGGAGAGCGATCTGTTCCGGCTGCTCATCATAGACGCCACCGCCTTTATGGTTTGGCCATATATGGGCTTCGCGAGTATATGGAAATTTACTCCGGCTACGACCCGGCGTGGCGGTTTGCCCACTGCCTGGACTACTGGATTCAAGAGCTGACGGACGAAGGCATCTTGGTCTCCGCCGGCGAATTATCCAAAGGTTGCCACTCGGAATTAGGGTATGTGCCGGAATGGCAGATCGACATCTATCTGCGCCACATCGTGCCCAATGTGATGAAAAAGCATCGGATGGACGAGATTATCCAAGTGGCACGGGAATACCCCTGTTTCGAGGACTTCGACTTTCGGAAAAGCAATCAGAAAACGGACTTCATCCGCAAATGGTATCACACCCGCACCAGGCACCCGATGATCTCTCTGGAGGAATTTCAGGAGGCCTATGCCGACGCCCACGGCGGACAGGAATACGAGGAGCCGGACCCGTCGCAGAATGTGGAGGAAACAGCGGTAGCACAGGCACTGGTGGATCAGTTCAAGGCCACGCTCAGCGAAAAGGATATGATCCGAAGCATTATGTCCGAAGAAAAAGCCAATCAGCGGGAAACAGTGAAGATACCCAGCGAAAAGCTTCGTAAATTCGCACCCAATGCTAATCCACAGCAGCTTGAGGACTTCGTCCTCAAAGCCTGCGAGCATTACCGAAAATATCTGCGCAGACAGCGAGATGCGAGATAATTCGCACATTTGTAAAGGAGGCATACAATGAATAAAATTGAAATGAGCAAAAATCCGGACTATTGTTTTGCCGCCTTAAAGCTCATAGAGCAGCTTTATAAGGACGGTAAAATACCGAATTTTATGTACCGAAATATACTGAACGAATATGCCGACATTGTTGATGTTGCGGCTTTCGTCATCGGAAATTCAAATAAAAAGGAGGAAGTGACAGTATGATCAATTCTGATTTTGTAAAAAAACGAGTGGTAATTTATGCTCGTGTTTCAACCGAGCACGAAGCGCAGATTTCAGCTCTTGAAAATCAGATGGATTGGTACAAGCCTATCCTTGCCGCAAGACCGGAATGGACTTTGGTCGGTCAGTATGTCGATGAAGGCAGACGGCACACATCCTTTTTTACGCAGCATTTTCCAGACCGCCACAAAGTAGCTGGCTGTCAGTGGATCACGGAGCAGAATGTGAAACTCGTCAAAGTAGCACCAAGTTGCCGCGCCCTCGTGGAAGTTCTGATCCACCGCCTGCGAAACAAACTCATTTGTGA
>CABSMD010000215.1 GCA_902478725.1 uncultured Clostridia bacterium | reverse complement strand
CATTCAAAAGCGATATCAGCGATATTCTTACCGGAGTTGACGAGCAATTGTTCGGCTTCGTTGACTCGCAGGGTATTGACGTAATTTACAAAGCCCATACCGGTCAAGGACTTGAAAAAACTGGAAAAATAATATTTGCTCATATGGGCGACAGAAGCGGCATCATCCAGCGTTATTCTCTGTGTAAAATTGGTCTCGATGTATTCTAGGACATGCTGCATCCTCTCACGCTGGATAATTTTCAAATAGGATTGCCTCTCGGTTTTTCCCTTTGACAAGATGAAAGAAAACAGATTGAGGACATTGGCTTTGGTTTTTAGTTGCTCCGCCTCTGACTGAGGGTTGGAATTGCGATAAATAGCAAAAATTGACGCTTTGATGTGCGCCGGTATCTGCTCTTCTGTAAAAAAAGAATTCTTGAGAATGCCACATTTTGGCCATCCTGCCTGTGCGTCTAAGATAGCTGGGTTAAAGATAAATAAATATATTTCGCTGTCAGTAGACTGAAGGTAATGGATATCATTACTGGAAAAGACGGCCATGTCCCCTCCATATAGCGTACGGCTTTCGTTGTTAATCCCTACCTCGATCATCCCCTGAATCACATAAACCAGCTCAATATAAACATGCCAATGTGCCGGAAAAGAAAAATTAACCGGTCGAGAGGCAGAGATGAAATTCGCTGAAAAACTTTTTTGTTCCCGAAACGCTTTCATAATAACCAACTCCGCCATTAGTTTATCACGAATCGCAAAATATGTCTATATATAAACAAGAAATGGCAAGAAAAGATTTGAATTCAAGCTATAATTAAGATAATCATTAAATATTTGGAGGTTTGGTAAAATGAAAAAACAGGCATTGATTGTGCAAGGCGGTTGGGACGGACACGAGCCGGTACAGGTCTCGGAACGGTTTGCGAAGGTATTGGCCGCGGAAGGGTTCGCTGTAGAAGTCTCCGATACACTGGATTCCTTTTTGGATCTGGAAAAGCTCGAATCCCTTGACTTGATCGTACCCTGCTGGACGATGGGCGAGATCACCAATGAACAGTGTAACAACGTGGTGGAGGCGGTTGCGGGAGGAGTTGGTATGGCAGGGTGTCATGGCGGCATGTGTGATTCTTTCCGAAATTCTACCCAATGGCAATTTATGACGGGAGGTCAGTGGGTGGCACATCCGGGAAACGACGGAACGGAATATTTTGTTGCTGTCAAAAATGCCGCAAGCCCAATTGTAGAAGGCATCAAGGATTTTGCGGTTAAAAGCGAGCAGTATTACCTGCATGTAGACCCGGCAGTCAATGTACTTGCAACGACGCGCTTCCCGGTTGTCAACGGCTATCACGCCGCCAATGGTACTGTGGATATGCCGGTTGTATGGACGAAATATTGGGGACATGGCAGGGTATTTTACAATTCCCTAGGGCATCACGCGGATGTTTTTGATATTCCCGAGGCGATTGAGCTTATGCGGCGCGGATTTTTATGGGCGGCCTGTAGCAAGGAGATTGCTGTAAAAAATAAACTGACAAAAGAGCAGTTTAAATAGGAGGGAGAATCGATATGAAAAAAGTCAAGGTTGGAATTGTAGGTTGTGGAAACATCAGCAGTATTTATCTGAAAAATTTGACCGGGCTGTTCCACATTACCGAGGTGGCCGCGGTTGCGGATTTGGACGAGCAACGCGCGAAAACAGCGGCAGAAACCTATCAGATTCCCAAGGTTTGCACCACGGAGGAGCTTTTGGCAGACCCGGACATTGAGATTGTTTTAAATCTGACTACCCCTCCATTTCATTTTGAGATCTGTAAGGCCGCTTTGGAGGCGGGAAAGAGTACATATACCGAAAAACCCTTATCCTTGACCCGGGAACAGGGCAAGGAACTGGTTGCGCTTTCCAAAGAAAAGGGATTGCTGCTTGGCGGCGCGCCGGATACCTTTATGGGTGCGGGGATTCAGACCTGCCGGAAGCTGATTGACGACGGTTGGATAGGAAA
Organism: uncultured Clostridia bacterium; assembly: GCA_902478725.1. GTDB lineage: Bacteria > Bacillota > Clostridia > HGM11514 > HGM11514 > CABSMD01. Next base: position 2,653 of record CABSMD010000215.1, on the reverse strand, counting down.
AGTGATAGGAGCTACGGCGTTTATGACCTGTCACGGGCATGAAAGCTGGCATCCTGATCCTGAATTCTACTACAAGACAGGCGGCGGACCAATGTTCGATATGGGGCCGTACTATCTTACTGCTTTGGTCAGCATGATCGGGAATATCGAAAGTGTGTATGCCGAAACAAAGTCAAATTTTTCAACCCGTACCATTACCAGTGAAAAGAAATACGGCACCGCCATTGAGGTTGAGGTGCCGACCCATTATGTTGGAACGATGAATTTTGACAATGGCGCAATCGGCACGATCATTACCAGCTTTGATATTTGGGCCTCGCAGCTTCCCAGAATTGAGATTTATGGTACCGATGGCTCTATCAGCGTGCCCGATCCCAACACCTTTGGCGGGCAGGTACAGGTGAAATGTGCCCACCATGACAAATGGCATGAAATTCCTTATACACACCGCTATTGGGAGAACAGCCGCGGAATCGGCGTTGCCGACATGGCGCTGGCTTTACGGGATGGAGGAAAAAACCGTGCTTGCGGGGAGATGGCGTATCATGTTCTGGATGTTATGCACACGTTTGAGGACGCCTGCCAAAATGGAAGGCGGACAAAGGTAGAGAGCGCCTGTGAAATTCCAACCCCAGTTGACCCCGGCTATATTTACTGATATAATAAAACACGGAATTGGCTCAAAATAGTAAAATGTTTAGTATTTTGACTGAGGGGAGGTAAGCGGTTATGTCTTATTTGCTGGGGATCGATTTAGGAACTTCAGGTACCAAGACCGTATTGTTTGATGAAGAGGGTACGATCGTGGCGAGTGCATTGAGAGAATACCCGTTGTATCAGCCTCAACCTGGCTGGGCAGAGCAGGATCCGCTTGATTGGTATCATGCTGTAGTGGATACGATCCGGGAAATCATTGGGAAAAAGGATATTGATGCCGATGCGATCAAGGGTATCGGGATTTCCGGTCAGATGCATGGCCTTGTCATGTTAGATAAGGACGGGGCGGAGCTGGGACGCTCAATCATCTGGTGTGATCAAAGGACCGGGGAAGAATGCCTGGAGATCACCGATCGTATCGGTGCTGGGAGGCTGATTGAGATCACGGCGAACCCCGCCATCACCGGTTTTACAGCATCTAAAATAGTATGGGTGCAAAAGCATCTGCCCAAAATCTATGAAAAGGCTGCTAAACTGCTTCTTCCCAAGGATTATATCCGTTATAAGTTGACGGGTGAATTTGCTACAGAGGTTTCAGACGCAAGCGGGATGCAGCTTTTGGATATTCCAAACCGTCGCTGGAGCGATGAGGTACTAGAAAAGTTGAATATTGACGGCGCTTTGCTTGCGCCCGTTTCTGAATCCTGTGAGGTTACGGGCAAGATTACGAGGCAGGCGGCAGAATTGACAGGGCTGCGGGAAGGTACTCCGGTCGTGGGCGGTGCGGGCGACCAGGCGGCCGGCGCGGTTGGAAACGGTGTGGTGGAGCCGGGAATCGTATCGTCTACCATCGGCACCTCGGGGGTTGTGTTTGCCTCCTCCAATGAGATCAAGATCGATCCGCTGGGGCGGGTACATACCTTTTGCCACGCAGTGCCTGGGATGTGGCATGTCATGGGGGTGACGCAGGGGGCCGGCTTGTCGCTCAAATGGTTTCGTGACCAGTTCTGTCATTCGGAGCTTGAAGCCGCCGGCTTGATGGAGAGAGACCCTTACGTCCTGATGGACCAGGAGGCGGAGACCCGGTCGGCCGGGTGCGGCGGATTGCTGTATCTGCCGTATCTGATGGGGGAGCGCACTCCCCATCTTGACCCGGATGCCAGAGGTGGTTTCTTTGGCCTGACCGCAGCGCATACAAAAGCTGACCTGCTTCGTGCGGTCATGGAAGGGGTGGCGTACAGCCTGCGTGACTGCATGGAGATTATTTTGGAAATGGGGATTCCCGTCAATCAGGTTCGCGCTTCCGGTGGGGGCGGAAAGAGCAGGCTGTGGCGGCAGATGCAGGCGGATATGTTTAGGCAGGATATCTACACGGTGCATTCGCCCGAAGGGCCTGCCCTTGGCGTGGCGCTTTTGGCCGGAGTGGGCTGTGGGATCTACCGTTCGGTTCAGGAAGCCTGCCGCCATGTGATTGCAGTCAAGGATAAGCTGTCGCCGAATCAACAGGATGCTGCGGTGTATCAAAGATATTACCCGATCTACCGGCAGTTATATCCGGCTTTCAAGCCTTTTTTCCAGCAGATGAAGCAATAGCGTAGAGAAAAGCCCGCCCTGCGGCAATGGCAGAGGCGGGCCTATTCTTTATTTCAGTTTAAACACGTAGTATTCTGTATAGTCTTTCTTGGTTCTCATAATGTCCAGCGTATCCGTTTTCGCGGAACGGGTTCCACTGTCGCCTTCTATTTCCAGTTTTTCATCTATTTTTAAAATATCAGAGATGTCGATCTCCAAAGCGCTCATAACGCTTAATGGTAAAATGCCGGCATACATGGCGGCTGTCTTGGTCAGATTTGGATTGGTGAGCAATAGCTCAATTTTTTTGATTTTGCTTCCGTCTTTGGATGTATAGAACCAAATCGCGTTATCCGCATCTAAAAGGTAACTTTTTCGGATTTGTTCGGTACCGTCGTCTCCCGCCACTTGATCGGTTTGGATC
>CABSMD010000214.1 GCA_902478725.1 uncultured Clostridia bacterium | reverse complement strand
GCGCAGATGATTCCGCCAAGAATGGGATATGCGATCCTGTGTACGGATGCGTTTCCTGCGGAACGCGCCGGAGCGGCCGCCGCAGTTTCCGCCGTCCTTTGGGCTGTCGGTTTTGCTGTCTTGAACGGGATATACTCCCCCGGTATCGTGAAATAGGTGCGATCTAACGTCAAATATGCTCCCTCGTCCGTCTATAAGCGGAAGTGTTTTTTTCATACAATTCCTCCTGTTTTTCAAACTGTCAACAGTATATATATAATTTGCTCGAAAAGCAAGCGCGTATTTATTCGTTGGGCTTGTATGACCTGAAAAGAAGGGGCCAGGTGATTCCAATGCAGACTTTTCTCACTTAAACAGGACTTTTTACGAATAAAATAATAAGGAGAAACTGCAATGAAAGAACGTAAAATTATGTCTTTTGTACTCTCTTTAGCAATTGTTTTCGCTTTATTCGGTGCAAAAAACTTTAGTTTGCAAACAGGGGTTCGAGCATCTGATACATCATCTTGGGAAAACGTAAAACGAATGACCAATGCGGAAGCTGTAGAACGTTTGCTGGACGTGTGCTTGGGATATCGTACTGTATATGTGAATGGAACGTTCGGTCATACTTTGGAAGATGTTTTAGAGCGTCCCTCTATCATTGATTCAGATAATAATAAAAAACGTAAATCAGATTTGGAAAAAAAAGAACCGTATGGTTACTTTGCCTTTGACTGCTCCGGTTTTCTTAAAAGTGTTCTCTTGTGGGGATGGAAAGGAGACCTTGATTCTCTATACGGAGGAGCTACTTATATTGCGGAACAAGATATCAATCAAGATGGTTTTGAAGATCTTTGCAATATGAACAGCGACTTTGCAAATATCGTCCCCGGAGAACTTTTACTGATTAAAGGCAAGCACTGTGGAATATACATAGGAAACGGTTATGCTGTTGAATGCACTTCCGAATGGGAAACATCTGATGATATTAGTGGTGTAATGATTACACAAGTCGAGAATATGATTACTAATGAATCACAAAGAGATCATTTTGTTAAATCCCGAACTTGGGATTCACATGGAAAACTTCCCTTTATTTATTATGGTGATACATCTGAAAATGGCATAAAGCTTTCTCTGGACAAATATGCATATAGCCCCGGTGAGCCCATAAGCATAACAATTGAAGGAATGAATGACGCGCAGTATACAAACTCACGAATATACATATATCGGATTATGGATTATTCCAACCCAAATGATGTCGAGCTGCTACGCTTAAACAGATGGATCTACGTATCTAACGGCAGCCATACAAGCGCACCAATCTATCCACCGGCTTCCCCTGAAGGGCAAACGATAAACGCGGCAAATTACAATTCCAAGGGTGAACTTGTCGATCTTATGGTGGGTGATTATATGATCGTGGTCCACCAGGGGGATGCTTCATCTCCTGTTCTCGCAAAAACGACATTCAGGGTATCCTATCCGCGGATTCATAATGCGACTTACGTCGAGATCCCTGTCACCGGCACATATGATGGTGAAGAAGTCAATCTCACGGAAGGCTGGATAGATTTTACGATTTGCGGGGATTTAATGGATCGCGGAGGATGGGTTGGCGTATACAACAAAAATACGCAGGCTTACGGTGCGACTACCTCTATTGTATGGCATTATGCAAACGATTATCTTACCTCCTCGTATGATCGCGCCGGTATCACCGGGTACGATAATATCAAAATGAGAATTGAATATAAAACTTCGTCCCCGGAAAATCTCAAGGCGGTGCTGTTTCTCGGAAATGGTTATTATAATGTTGACGAGTGCAATATCAACAAAGTACTCAAAGCTGTTGATAAAACCGTCAACTCAAAAGGAGCGGTTGGAGCGCCGCAACTGACATTTAATAATTCGGTAGAATCCGGCGGGCAGATTTTCATAGATTATAACGGCGTTACTGAAAAAGATGCATGGATCGCGTTGACATATACAGACGAGGTGTATAGCAATACAACGGGCATGTGGTGCTATGCATCGACAGGAAAATTATGGCCACTATTTGATGAAAGCAATATTGTGGGCAGAGGGAGAGTTGTTCTGAGCGCAAATACTCTGGACGAGAACTCCGGACTTCTGCATCCGCTTCCGCCCGGAAATTATTTAATTGTGTTATATAAAGATGGAGGGTTTGTACCACTTGTCAAAAAAACGATTACAATAATAAAATAAACAATTCGGCGGAACGATCTTGAGATCGTTCCGCTTTGTTTGCACATTTTTTTAATTATGGTATAATTCCTTCATCTATTAAGAACAAAAAGATGGGAGGAACTCCGATTGCTGAAAAAATTCTCTTTATTTGCATTAACACTTCTTCTGCTCGCCGCTTTGAACGTACCGTTGGCCGCCGCTGAAAAGCCGTATCTTGAGGTCCAGGTAAACGGCGACGGTTCAGTTACATTTTTTACTCGCGAGACGGAAAACGGAGTTTGGGATTTAAATAACGATAGTTTGTACATCTATAAACAAAGTGATGAAATTCAACTGAGTTTGTGGAATCCACCTCCTATTGTCAGCCTATCGTTATGGACGACCTTTGAAACCGGTTTGACCTATCCTTACGAAAATAATACAAATCCGGAAGCATCCATTGAAAGGTGGGGGACGAGATTGGAAGAGCTGGTAGACGGCGCGAATACCCCGTTTAAGCCGGGGAAATACTGTGCTGTTGCAGTCGGGGACGGCCGCTTTCTGACCGATCCGGTGGAATTTGAAATCAAAGAGTGGGAACGTACGCTTCAGGTGGAAGCGTCTGCGGACGGAACAGTCTCCTTTGCCACGAAGGGATTTTTCAGCGGCAGCAGCGAGGTTCGGGTATACAAACAGGGAGATGCGTGCGATCCCGCCGCAAATAACGGAGTGATTTTGGAGTTTCCGATTTCCTATCAGTGTAATACAAATATAACCTATCCCAACGCTCAGGGAATGGTTGAGTGTCTGCGAAAGGAAGAAACAGTGAATGAATATGTGACGGATGCCCCGCTGAAAAGCGGAAGCTATTATGCGGTCGTAGTGGATTTCGATAAGGATACGCTGCTGAGCGAGCCGGTGGAGTTTGAGATCCCTGAAACGCAGCCGTCGCTTCGCATTGAGGTATCGGAGGACGGGACGATCACGGGCACGACAACAGGGTATTTCGACTTGAACAATAGAACGGAAGTGCAAATCTACAAAGCAGGCGAGGCGTATGATCCGGCTGCAGCGACAAACCGGCCGATCCTGAAGTGGCGCGTACCGCATCAATACGAGAACACGGAGACGTATCCGGGAAGCGGGCACGTGGGATGCCTGCGGCAGGAGGAGCTGTCGGCAGGCTCCAGATCGCCGCTGAAGGGCGGGCGCTATCTCGCAGTCGTTGTCGATACGGATGCCGAAACGGTGGTGGTAGAGCCGGTGACGTTTGAGGTGCCCGGAGAAACGGAGGACAATGAATCTACGGCGGCGCCTGCGCCGACTGCGGAATCGTCTGCCGAACCGGCGGATAGAGAAAATGGCGCGAACGGTGATACCATCCTCTATCTCTGCATCGGCGCAGCGGTACTGGTTGTTGCGATTGCTGTCATTGTCTTTGCTGTAAGGCGGAAAAGTAAATAACGGCTGTATTGTTTCCTCATATTTCCCTCAAGGCTAAGAGCCTTGGGGGATTTCTGTTGTCAAAAACGTACGGTTAGAAGTGTATTTCGAGGCAATTGAGAAAAAATTGAATACGATTTTTGCGGATTGCAGGCAGGTCGCGGAGTTAGAAATATAAGACTTGAAAAAGAGACAGAAGCTCCCTGCCGCATTATTTAGTCAAGCGCCTGTTACAGCAGCGCTGTAAAAATTTGCAGGCTAAACGGAGGTAATACGGTATGACAAACACATACGGATATGTGCGTGTATCCAGCACGGATCAGAATGAGGACAGGCAGATAATTGCGCTGTCGGCTTGTGAAATCCCGGAAAAGAATATCTATATAGATAAGCAATCTGGCAAGGATTTTGAACGACCGCAGTACAAAAAGCTGATACATAAGCTGAAAAGCGGCGATCTGCTGTATATTATGAGCATTGACCGGTTGGGAAGGAATTACGAGGAAATTCAAATGCAATGGCGAATTCTAACAAAAGCAATTGGAATAGATATATGCGTGCTCGATATGCCGCTGCTTGACACACGGCAGGGAAAAGACCTGATGGGCACGTTTATTGCAGATTTGGTGCTGCAAATTTTGTCTTTTGTTGCGCAGAGCGAACGGGAAAGCATAAAAAAGCGACAAGCCGAAGGCATTGCCGCAGCAAAGGCGAAAGGCATTAAATTCGGCAGACCGGAATCAAAAGTCCCAGATGATTTCGGGAAAATAATAAAGCAATGGGAGCATAAACAGATTCCCATTGCCGAGGTTGTGAAGCGTTGCAATATGAGCGAAGCGACTTTTTACCGAAAGCTGCGCGAATACTACCTGTCGGGAAACAAATAATTTTGAAAAGAACGCTGTTCGCTTTGAAGCGACAGCGTTCTTTTTTGAAGCATCCGCAGTTTGGGGACGACTTTCAGTCTTTAACCTTTTGCTTGTATCCATTTTACAGGGTACAGTTTAATTTCGTACAAAGTGCTCTCAAAATGTAGACCTTTTGA